>JAYYRS010000491.1:0-3164 GCA_036126975.1 Myxococcota bacterium | reverse complement strand
TCCACGCGCGACACTGCGCCGGGTGGTGCAGCCGGTCGGCGACGGGGTGTTCGACCCGAAGGCGCCGCCGGCTGCGCGTCGGTTCCGCCGGTCGGGCCGATCGGTCTCGTGGCCTTCATCGGGCTGGTTCGACGCCGGCCGCGTTCACGCTAAGGCGCGAAGAGGGAGGGGGGATGCTTGGATTGCTAGGCGGCGTGGCGCTCGCGGGCATCGTGTCGGACGTCGGTGTCCCGCTGGACCTCAACCTTCCGGGCCGACACGGCCGACCGTTTCTCACCGACGTTGGGCAGCGCTGGCTCGGGTTCGGTCGCAGCGGGAGCTTCCACGCCGTGCGGCTGGACGCCAGCGGCGCGGCAGACGCGGGCTCGTTCATCACGCTGGTGGAAGGCGGCGGCGAGTTCATCGACCACTCGTTCGTACCCTGCGCTGGCGGTGGCTTCCTGCACGTCGCGTCCGGGAACCGGATCACATCGGATGACACGGCATGGGTGAGCTTCGTGTCCCGGGACCTGCAGTGGAGAGGCACAGAGGCCCTCGTCGACTCGGACGACCACTACACCACCAACGACATGCCCGCCGTCTGTGCAGCGGGCGTATGGGCCACCGGGTTCGCCACCGAGGGAGACCTCGATGCGGGGCAGCCTGGGAGCAACGAGGTGTTCGCCTTCGGCCCTTCCCTGTTCGGTGGGGGCGGAGGGTTCGAGACCATCCCGCTGCCGCGTGCCGCCCGGATGACGGGGACCTCGATGGTGTGGCGCGACGACACCCGCCAGTTGATCGCCGTGGGAATCCGCCCGCCCGCCATGCTCCGCATCGTCTCTCTCGATGAGAACCTCATTCCGGCCACCAGCGCGGATCGGGAGCTGGATGTCGGGTCGCTCGATGCCTACTGGGCCCAGAGCACCGCGTTGGTGGACGGGTCGATGCTCATCGCCCACATGGTGCGAGGCAACGACGCCGGCTTTGCCCAGGACACGGGCAACGTCGCGCTGACCGTCCTCGGCCCGGAGCTGCAGGTCCTCGAGACCAACATCCTGACGTCGTTCTCCCCTCCCAGCGGCGCCATGCGGCCCGCCTTGCTGGTGGATGGCGATGAAATCGTGGTGTCCTTCGACGTGGGAGGCGCCCTCCATACGGTGCAGGCCCGGGTGGATGTGGAGGCGCTGCGTGCCCTGCAGGTGGTCGTGGGTTCCGCGGACGGTGCGGTGCGGGAGCGCCGGGGAGTGGAAGACACCGGGCTGGACAGCAGCAGCGGACCCGCCGCCGTCGCGGATCACGGCGATGGGTATGCCGCGGCGGAGCGCGGAGGCTGTGCATCGGTGCCAGCACCGGCCGGTCCGGTCCGGGCCCTGGCATTCGTCGGTCTGCTTGGACTCTTGAGGCGGCGAGGATGACCATGGGCATGCTGCTGTTGCTGTGGGCGTGTACGGGTGCGCCAGACCCGGGCACCGTGGACCGCACGCCGGGCGGCGGTGGAGACGGCCCCGGCCCTGCGGATGACTCGGGCGCCGACGACAGCGGCGCGACGGGAGAGTGCGGTGTCTACGGTTTCGAAGAGGCGGTCGCGTGGGCGCTTCCCCCAATGCCGGGCTCCGGGCCGTGGCGACGGTCTTCCGACCTGCTGTGCGGGGATCCCTCGGAATACCTCTACATGCTCGAGGACATGAACGGGGACGCGGTGCTCGATTTCGTGGCGGTGCGGGACTGTGCCGATGCCGATGGCACGGGCGACGACCACTGGACCGTCTTCTACGGGACCGGCGCTGGTTGGGAGGCGGAAGCGCAGACGTGGGCGCTGCCGGAGCCGCAACAACCCTACGGCTGGGCAAAGCGCCGGTCCGACGATTGCGAGAACTCGTCAAGGACGCGCTACCGGCTCTTGGACGTGACGGGCGATGGATGGACCGACCTCGTCGTCTTCGATGACTGCCAGGAGACCACGCAGATAGGCCAGGGCATCTGGCGCGTGCACGCCGGAGGAGCGGGCGGATTCGACGTCGCGGGCGCCACGTGGACGGCGACCCCCAACACGGCGATGGGGCGCTTCGCGCGGGCGGAGTCGACGGAGTGTCGGGAGGATGCCACGCCTCGGTTCATCCTGTTCGAGGTCGATGGAGACGGGTTCCCCGACCTCTTGCTGACGGGCGACTGCGGTGCGCATCCGGGACTCGGGACGGACTACTGGCAGGTCGTACCGGGGACGGGATCCGGGTTCGACTTCGCAGGGACGCGAACGCTGGTCCTGCCATCGCTCGGGGCGGAGATGCCGATCGCCCAGGGGTATGTGTGCTCGTCCGGCTCGGACCCGGTGTACCGGTTCCGCGACATTGACGGCGATGGTGCCCGGGAACTCATCGTGTCCGGCTGGTGCGATGGACGAGCGGAACCTGGCACCACCCGCTGGGACATCTACCCACAAGAAGCGTCCGGCTTCGGGGCGCTCGTGGAGCTCCAGATGCCGGATGTGGGGCTGGAGCGCGCGTGGGTCCGCAACCCGGAGACCCGCTGCGGCGGCAGCTTCCCGGGTGCGCAGTCACTCTGGGACGTCGACGAGGACGGCGACCTCGACTTCGTGCTCCGAGAACTGTGCGACGGCACACCCGTGGAGGGACTCGGGCAGGACCACTACCGGGTCTGGTTGCGAGGCGCAGACGGCGCCTTGTCCGGGGAGAAGCGTTTCGCACTCTCGCCAGACCCGGAAGGCACGCTGTGGGTACAGATGCAGGACGACCACTGCGGGCATGTCGGCGACCAGATCATGGGCATCAACCTCCTCGACGCCGGACGCATGCCGGAGACGGTGATGACCTATGCCTGTGAGGCGGATGGGCCGGTCGGATGGACGGAATGGCGCGTCGGCGTGGGCGGCTGCATCGACGACGCACGTTGACCCGATTCTGACGCATGGTCCTGCGCACAGGGGTAGGCTGGGGGTGCCGGGAGTTTGCAATGATCGCAGCCGTCGCCGCCTTCCTCGCCAGCCACGTCGCCTTCGCCGAGCCGCCTCCGCCGATCGTCGGCGGTTCGTCGCATCGTGGCAACGAGGAAGTCGTGCTTCTCTATCTGGGGGGAGGTTCCTGCACCGGGACCGTCATCGACCGCGAGTGGATCCTCACGGCCGCGCACTGCCTGGACTATGCCAGCGCGTCGAACTCCGACATCTA
>JAYYRS010000490.1:0-7397 GCA_036126975.1 Myxococcota bacterium | reverse complement strand
GTGGGCGGGTTGCTGGCCGGCCGTCGGTCCCAGGTGGTGCTGGCAACCAAGGCGTTCGCGCCCATGGGACCGGGTGCGAATGACCGGGGCCTGTCGGCACGGCATCTCATCGCTGCCTGTGAGGCCTCTCTGCGGCGCCTCGGAACGGAATGGATTGATCTGTACTATCTCCACCTTCCCGACCGTACGGTGCCCCTCGACGAGACGCTTCGCGCGATGGAAGACCTCGTCCGTGCGGGGAAGGTGCGGTACGTCGGTGCTTCGAACTACCGGGCCTGGGAGATCCGGGACCTCGAGCACACGGCCCGTGCCCACGGTTGGCAACCCGTGACCGCAGTCCAGCCCCTCTACAACCTCGTGAATCGCGACATCGAGGTCGAGCTTCTCCCCATGTGCGAGGCACACGGCATCGGCGTGGTCAGCTACTCGCCTCTGGCCCGGGGGGTCCTGACCGGAAAGTACCGCGCGGGTTCGGCCCCACCGCCCGAATCGCGTCTCGCCCGGGCGAACCGACGCTTCCTCGAGGCGGAATGGCGGCCGGCTTCCCTCGGTGTGGTGGAACAGCTGCTGCCCGTTGCGGCGGCACGGGGCGTGCCGATCTCCCAGCTCACCCTGCGCTGGGCCATGGCAAATCGCGCGGTCCATTCCGTCATCATCGGCCCACGAACCATGGAACAGGCCGAGGATGCACTCGCGGCGTCGCGCTTGGGCTGGGACGCCGAGCTGGAGTTGGCGGTGGACGACCTGGTCCCCCCGGGGACGCACACCGGACGGGAGTGGCCCGACCCCGCGTACTACCCGGTCCTGGGCCGGCGCTGCTGAGCCCGCTCAGCGACCCCTGGCGATCACCGCGAGGCAGCCGAGGCCGTACCGGACGGACTGGCGGAACCCGATGCTCTGCACGGTGTCGTCATAGGCTGCGACCACGGGACGCTCCGCGATGGTGCTTCCTGCTGCGAGCAGGCCCACCAGGACCTGCTGGTCGAAAAGGTAGTCGTCACTGAAGGTGTGCAGCGGAAGACGCCGGAGCGCATCTGTACGGAACGCGCGGGCACCCGAATGGAGCTCCGAGACCCGCACGCCGAATCGGAGATTCGCGGCCTCGGTGAGAAACCGGTTGCCCCACCGTCTCCACAAGGGGATTCCGCGCCCATGGTGCTCCAGGAATCGAGAACCAATCGCACCATCGGATGCATCGAGCGCCGCTGCGAGGCCCAGCGTCGCGGCGACAGGGTACTGGGCGTCTCCATGCAGCAGCACGATCCGCTTCGCGCCCGCATCCATGGCTGCGGCGTACCCGGTCTTCTGCGCGGCGCCGTAGCCGCGGTTGGTGGGATGCCGCAGAACGCGTACACCATCCAGCGCCAGGGGAGGGGAGGACCCATCATCGACGACGAGCGTGACCGCACGAACCTCGGGGGCGAGGGCTGCGATGAGGCCTGCGACGGCAGCGTGGGCGTTGTAGCAGGGAACGACGACCCAGGTATCGGCGGGAAGAGCCGTCATGGTCGCGGCGCCAGCAGGTCTGCCGGACGCACGGCGTGCATGAGCAGGTGTGTCCACATGCCGCGCTCACCGACGACCCAGCCCGCCCGGTCCGCATTGCGCTTGCGGAGTGCGTCCGGAACGCTCCGGAGGCCGGCAAGAGCCCCGACGGCGGCTGCGGCGGCCCCACGGGGGCCTGCGGTTGCACCGACGCCCCTGCCTGCGGCGGCCGCCATCCCGAGCGAGGCGAGGCGCAGTCCCGTCCACGCCGGCATCGTGAGCAGTGCGGTCGTGGGGAGACTCCGGACGGCCGCCCGGATCCGGTTCCGTTCCACGAGGTAGATCTTTCGCGCGCCGGCCCGGCCATAGGTCGCGCCCAGCGCATGTCCGATGCGTGCGGCGGGTACGTACCGGACGGCGAAACCCCGCCGGACAGCGCGCAGGCTGAGGTCCACGTCCTCCCCGAAAGCCTCCAGGTCCGCGTCGAACAGGCCGACCTGCTCGATGACCTCGGGTGTGAAGAGGACCGCGGCGCCAGAAAATGCGCCAACCGCACCGGACGGCGCGGGCTGGTCTGGCCTCCCGCGGCCGCGCGCAAGATTGAATCCGTCTGGGAACAGCCGGTGTCCGGTGTTGTCCAGTCGCTCGGGGTCTCCGGCAAGCACGATGTGGGGCTGGTAGATACCCGGGCCTCCGGACTCCGCGGCATCGCAGAGCGCGGCGAGGAAACCGGGCTCGGGCTCCGTGTCGTCGTTGAGCAGCACCACGGGGCCACGTGCGACCGACTGGAGACCCGCGTTCGCGGCCCTCGCAAAGCCGACATTCTCCCCGAGGCGAAGGATCTCCACGCCGGTGGGCAGCGGCGGGTTCCCCGCGGCGCTGAGCACGACCCGGATGGTCCCGGGCAGGCAGGTCTGCCGCTGCAGGGCGTCCACGCAACGCGCCAGCAGCGGTCCACCGCGATGGGTGATGACGACGACCTCCGGTGCGGGACGAGACATGGCCGGCACGCTAACCCGAGGGGGTGCGGTGGTGGGCGAGCCGCCCCGGGAGGTCCCTTGGGTTCAAGCACAGGTCAGCTGTTCCGCGTCACCACGTTCGGCGAGAGCCATGGCGGCGGACTGGGGGTCGTGGTCGATGGGTGCCCGCCAGGGCTTCGCCTGGACCTTGCCGCGCTGCAGGCGGATCTCGATCGACGCCGACCCGGACAGTCCGCGCTGGTCAGCGCCCGAAAGGAGGCGGATCGGGTCGAGGTGCTCAGTGGTCTGTTCGAGGGGCGGACCCTGGGAACGAGCCTCGCCATGCTGGTGCGGAACAAGGATGCAGACCCTCGCGCGTATGCGCCCTTCCGGGACGTCTACCGGCCCTCGCATGCGGATTTCACCTACGAGGCCCGCTATGGCCTCCGGGCCTGGGCGGGAGGAGGACGGGCCTCCGCGCGGGAGACCGTGGGGCGGGTCGCAGCGGGTGCGGTGGCCCGGCAGGTCCTCCGGGAGGCCTGTGGCGCGGAGATCGTCGCCTGGGTCGACCAGGTCGGCAGCATCCATGCGACGGTCGATGACGCGACGGTCGATCGGGCCGCGGTCGATGCGCACCCGACCCGCTGTCCGGATCCCGCCGCCGCCGCCGCGATGGAGTCCCTCATCCGGGCCGTGCGCAAGGATGGAGACACCATCGGCGGCGTCGTGCGATGCGTCGTGCGCGGCGTACCTGCTGGCCTGGGTGCGCCTGTGTTCGACAAGCTCGAGGCGGAGCTCGCCAAGGCGATGATGTCCCTGCCTGCGGCCAAGGGCTTCAGTTCGGGTTCGGGGTTCGACGGTGTTGTGATGCGCGGGTCCGTGCACAACGATCCCTTCGAGCCCGGCGCGACCCCGGGAACCGTTCGGACGCGGACCAACCATTCCGGTGGCATCCAGGGGGGCATCTCGAACGGCATGCCCATCACCCTGGCGGTGGCGTTCAAGCCGGTCGCGACGATCTTCATCGAGCAGGACACCGTCGACACCCAGGGGCGGCCGGCCAGGGTCAAGCCACGGGGCCGCCATGACCCCTGCGTCGTTCCCCGGGCGGTCCCCATGGTCGAGGCGATGGCTGCGCTGGTCCTGGTCGACCATCTCCTGCGCTGGCGAGGCCAGTGCCTTCCTCTCGGCGAGGAGTAGCGCGCGCGTCCGTCGTCACGGGCGGGACCGGCAGCGGACGGAACGACGGGTTCCTGCCATCGCAGCAGCGCCCTACTTCTTCTTCTTCTCCTTCCGCTCACCGCGTACGACGGACCGCATGTTGGCCCGGAGTTCGAGCTTTCGCAGGCGGATGTGGCCAGGCGAGACTTCCATGAGCTCGTCCTCCGCGATGAACTCCATCGCCTTCTCGAGCGTCAGGGGAACCGGTGGAGCGAGGATGAGTTTTTCGTCTGCGCCGGCCGAGCGCACGTTCGTGAGCTGCTTGCCCTTGGTGGCGTTGACGTTCATGTCGTTCTCTCGGCTGTTCTCGCCGACGATCATGCCTTCGTAGACGTCCGTTCCGGGGCCCACGAACAGCTTGCCGCGCGGCTGCAGATGGAACAGCGCGTAGGCCGTCGTCTGTCCCTTGCGGTCGCACACCAGGGACCCGTTCTTCCGGAACGGGATGTAGCCCGCGAAGGCATCCCAGCCGTCGAAGAGTGTATTGATGATCCCCTGGCCGCGCGTGTCGGACAGGTACTCTCCCCGGAAGCCGATGAGTCCGCGCGCGGGGATGCGGTACTCGACCCGCACCCGACCGGAGCCGGCCATCTTCATCGTCATCATGCGGCCCTTGCGGAGGTTCATCTTCTCCGAGACGAGCCCCATGAACTCCTCGGGGAAGTCCAACATGGCGAGCTCGTATGGCTCATGCTGCACCCCGTCCTTCTCGACCAGTCGGACCTGCGGCTTCGAGACGCAGATCTCCCAGCCCTCGCGGCGGAGCTGCTCGATGAGGATGGCGATCTGCAGTTCTCCGCGTCCGAAAAGTCGCACGCGGTCAGGCGGGCCGTCCGGGTCGATCTTGAGGGCCACGTTGGTCTGGCACTCCTTCTGCAGCCGCTCGCGGATCTGCCGCGCGGTCATGTAGTTCCCGTCCTGGCCGGCCAGTGGTCCGGTGTTCGCGAGGAAGGTGACGCCGATGGTCGGCTCTTCGACCGTCACCCGCGGCAACGGCTGCGGGTTGTCGATGTCGGTGAGCGAGTCGCCGATGTCGAGGTCGTCCACGCCTGCGATGGCGATGATGTCTCCTGCGTGGACGGTGTCGGCGTCGATGCGCTTGAGGCCTTCGTAGCTGAAGAGCTGCTGCACCTTGACCGTTCGTGTCTCATCGGCGGCCACCAGTGCGAGGCTCGTGTTCCGCGAGATGCTCCCGTTGACGAGCCTGCCGATCGCGAGGCGGCCCAGATAGTTGTCGTAGTCGAGCTGGGTCACGAGCATCTGCGTCGGACCGTCGCTGGTGCCCTTCGGCGGGGGCACATCGCGAATGATGGCCTCGAACAGGGGTTTGAGGTCACCATCCTCCAGCTTCGGCTCGGTGTGGCAGTAGACCTCCTTTGCGCAGGCGTAGAGGATGTCGCAGTCGATCTGCTCCTCGGTGGCGTCGAGGTCGATGAAGAGGTCATAGACCTCGTTCTCTACCTCCTCGACCCGGGCGTCCGGGCGGTCGATCTTGTTGATGCAGACCATGATGGCCAGCCCCGCCTCGAGTGCCTTTCCCAGCACGAAGCGGGTCTGGGGAAGCGGCCCCTCCGATGCATCGACCAGCAGGAGGGCACCGTCGACCATCTTCAGCACGCGCTCGACCTCGCCACCGAAGTCGGCGTGGCCGGGGGTGTCGACGATGTTGATCTTGGTGTCGCCGTACCAGACCGCCGTGTTCTTGGCGAGGATCGTGATGCCCCGCTCGCGTTCGAGATCCATGGAGTCCATCACGCGGTCCGCGACCTGCTCGTTCTCGCGGAACGTTCCAGACTGCTTCAGCATGTGGTCGACCAGCGTGGTCTTGCCATGGTCCACGTGTGCGATGATGGCGATGTTGCGCAGCTCGGGGGCGTTCATGAGGTCCTCGCGGAAGGCGGCCCGCCTATCGCGGCGCGTTGGTCTTGGAGGCGACGAGCGTGTGACGGAGTCGCGCGTCTGCCGGGGCCCAAACGACAACCGCCGTGTCTCCGGATGGGAGACACGGCGGAGCGGGCGCGCCGGTGCGCGGGGCAGCTCCCCTTGCTACAGCGCGAAGTTGTAGGTCATCGACAGCGGCTCACCGTCGAAAGGCGGGAAGGTGATGCTGCGGAATGCTGCGCCGAGACAGACCTCGAAATCGGTCCCCCGGTACTTCTTGGTTGCGCTTCGGGCGCTGGAAACCGCCCCGGATGGCTGCACCGTGAACTTCACATCGACCCGTTTGGGAAGCTCACCTGAGCGCTGCTTCTCTTCCATCCAGCAACGCTTGATGCGCTTGTTGTTCCGGATCATGGTCTCCACGACGGACGTGGGGAGCCGCGTCATCTGCTTCTTCGGCGCCGGCTCGGGTGCGGGCGCGGCGGCGGGCTCGCTGGGCGATGGTGCCGGTTCCTCGACGGGCGGCGCGGCGCGCGCAGGCACGACCTCGGATCCCTTGCCCCGGACGGGGGCCGCAGGCCGTGGGGTGCTCACAGGCGGCGGTGGAGCGGCGGCCGCGGCGACGACTGCAGGCTCGGCGGCGTCTTCGACTCCCGATGGTTCTGCGGCATCGTCTGGTTCGGCGAGGGCGGCAAGGACGTCATCGTCGGCGGGGTCAGCCGCCTCTGGGCTGGGGTCTGGCGCGTCCCGGTTCGATGCGAGCTCGATGGACTCGTTCATGCCGTCGAGCTGGGTGAAGACGGTCTGGATGGCCGAGGCCGTTCCGATTCCGAGCAGGGCGGCAAAGACGACCGACAGGCCGACGCTGGCCTTCTTCAAGCCGCGGCCGCCCGTCAGGAGGATGAAGACGCTGAGCAGTGAGCCAGAGAGCGCCAGCGAGAGGCCAACGGTCCGGAGCGACGGACTCGCCGTGATGTTGAACGCGAGCACCAGCGCACCCGCAACCGAGACAAGGCCGCCAAGCGCCGCCCAGGTGAGGTCCGAACTGGGGTCGTATGCGTTCGACGCGGTGGGCACGGTCGCCCGCCCGATGGGCGAGGCGATGGGCGCGGGCGCCGATGGGCGGACCAAGGGCGGCGCCGTCGCAGCGGCGGGCACCACGGGGGCGGGCGGGCTGGCATCCGTGCCGGGCGACGTCGGCGGATCGGGCGGCGACGTCTCGACAGGTGCGAGAGGCGGAGGGTCTTCTGTGGCGACCGTCGGTCGGTCGTTCTCGTCTTCCGGTGTCCGGGCGACCCGGGTCGGCCCATCGTCCGCCCATTCGCCTGCCGGCGGGGCTGGTGGCCGTCGGATCTGGGTATGTTCGTTGTCGCCGCTGGGGGACGGGACGGTGACCGATGGCGCAGCGGTGGGCCGGCGGATGAGCATCCGGTGCCCGCACTTCCGGCAGGTCGCCTTGTTCACTTCCTTCGTCAGCTTGGACTCGGGAATCTTGTAGGTTGCGCCACAGTTGTCGCAGACGACTCGCATGGGGCTCCTTCCGTTGGCTGGTTCGGCCTGGTGCAGGGCCGAGAGCGCAGGGTAGTAGTGCACGGGTCACGGTCCGTCAATGGCGTGCCGGTGGCGTGTCGGATGCAGGGCAACCGGCAGCGGGTGCGGCCCCGAGGTCGAACAGCCAGACCTCACGAGACGCAGCCAGGGGCCGACCCAGGCAGGCCTCGAGTCGGGAACGAGCTGTCTGGGGCATGGCGCGGTACTCGGGGTAGACGGCAAGGTATCGGAAGCCGGCTTCGAGCGTCCGCTCCACCTCTCGGGCAGGCATCGCGTCCCCCGCCATCATCCCCTCCAGAT
>JAYYRS010000489.1:0-30358 GCA_036126975.1 Myxococcota bacterium | reverse complement strand
ACGACTCGGAGGCAACCACCAACCCGGCGGCCTCCGAGACCGTGGGAGATGGGGTCGACTCCAACTGCAATGGACGCGAGAACTGCTACCGCGACGCCGATGATGATGGCTATCGACCCAATGCATCGGCGCAGGTCGTGAGCACGGATGCCGACTGCGATGACAGTGGAGAGGCCCTCGCCACCGACCCGATCGATGACTGCGATGACTCCAATGCAGCCCGCAACCCCGGCGCGACGGAGGTCTGTGACGCCAGCGACCTCGATGAGGACTGCACAGGTCTCGCCGATGACGATGACCCCGGAGTGGACACCAGCACCCATTCGTCCTGGTACCTGGACTCCGATGGCGACGGCTACGGAGACGAGAGTGGCAGTCCGATGGCCGCCTGTGATGAGCCCTCGGGGGCGACCTACGTGCTGGATGCCACGGATTGCGATGACACAACGCCCTCGATCAGTCCCGCCGAGGACGAAGTCTGCTCGGATGGAATCGACAACAACTGCGACGGAAGCGCCGACCCATGCGAGATCACCGGTGACATCACCCTGAATGGCGGAGAAGATGGCCGGTGGCACGGTGCCGCCAGTGGCGATGCTGCTGCGACCCATCTGGCGCTTCTGGGTGACCTTGATGGCGATGGGAACAACGATGTCGCGGTCGGAGCTCCGGGCGTTGATTCCAGTACGCTGTCGGACGTCGGTGCGGTGTATCTGTTGGCCGGCCCGACGACCGTGCTGGAATCGCTGAGCACGAAGACGTCGGTCCGGGGCTCCGAGGCGAACCAGGCCGTGGGGACCATGGCTCGCTCTGGAGATGTCGATGGAGACGGGCAGGCGGACCTGTTGCTGGGTGTACCGGCTGACGGCAGCACCGACGACGGCGCGCTGTACGTCGTCTACGGCCCGGTGACGTCCAGCCAGGACCTCTCGAGCTACGACGCCCGGTTGAGCGGTGAGCTGACGGGCGACGGTCTGGGTTCAAGCATCGCGGTGCTCGGCGACTACGCGGGCGTGGGGACCGATGCGCTGCTGCTTGGCGCAGCGGACAGCAGCTCGGCGGCCACCGGCGCAGGCATCGCCTACATCGCACTGGGTCCCCTGACAGCGGACGTGGGAGTCGCGACGGCCGCGAGCGTCACCGCGGAAGGGGAGGCCGCAGGAGACGAGGCTGGATTCTCTGTCGCACTCGGTGGCGACCTGACCGGCGACGGAACACGCGACTTCGTGATCGGCGCACCAGGGCAGGATGGCGGCGGCGTCGATGCGGGAGCGGCGTACATCTTCACGGGGTCGGTTGCGGGAAGCGTCTCGGTCGCCGATGCAGACATCAAGGCGAACGGAGCGGCCGCCGGCGATACGGCGGGGTGGGCCGTGGTCGGCGGTGGCGACATCAACGGAGACGGGTTGGATGACCTGTTGATCGGGGCCCCGCTTGATGACAGCGCGGGCACCCTCGCCGGCGCCGTGTACGTGCTCCAGGGCGACGCCACGCTCTCCGCCACCGTCGATCTCGGGAGCGATGCACTCCGCGTGTCCGGACAGGCAGCGGGTGACCTCGCCGGGTATGACATCAGCGCGGTCGGCGACGTGAATGTCGACGGTTTCGGCGACTTCGTGGTCGGCGGACCCGATCACGCAACCGGGGGTGCTGGCGCGGGCGCCGCATGGTTGGTCACCGGGCCGGTCAGCGGCTCGGTCTCCCTCGGGTCAGCCGAGGCCCGCATCCTCGGCGTGGCCGCGGGAGATGAAACAGGCACATCCGTGATCGGTGTAGAGGATTGGGATGGCGATGGCGTGGAGGACTTCCTCGTGGGGAGTCCAGGGGACGACTCGGCCGGACCGGGAGCCGGTGCGCTCGGCGTCTTGTTTGGGGGCGGTCTGTAGGCCCTCACGGAAGTCCCTGCTCGCCCGCCGTGGTTTCCCTGGCGGCACCGGTGACCGGCGCAGCGCCGAACCCGGTGCCTTGGCTGGGGGGACACGGGCGGATAGCGCGTACGGCCGGAACGGAGAGGGCGTCATGAAGATCGTCAGCCTGCTGCCCTCAGCAACCGAGCTCGCCGGGGAACTCGGTGTCGCGGATATGCTCTGTGCCATCTCGCATGAGTGCGACACCCCTCCGTCCGTCCTTCACCTGCCCCGTGCGACTGGAAGCATCATCCCCGGAGGACTCTCCCAGGGGGAGATCAATGCACGGGTCGCGGAGGCCCGAGCCGCCGGCGAGGCGCTGTACACCGTCGATGGCGTCCTGATTGACGCGTTGTCGCCGGACCTCATCCTCACCCAGGGGCTGTGCGACGTCTGTGCCGTGACGCCGGACACGATCGAAGCGAGCCTGCGAGGTGTGCAGTGCAGCCTGCCTCGAGGAACCCGGATTCTCTCCTTCGAAGGGGAGAGCCTTGAGGGCGTGCGGGCGGACTTCTTTGCGCTCGCAGAGCTGGTTGGGATGGAAGCGGCGGCTGAGGCCGCATGGGCCCGTCGGAAGGCCCAGTGGGATGCCGTAGCACCGGAGCGCTCGAGCCGACGCGTTCTGCTGCTCGAGTGGGTGGACCCGCCGTATTCTCCGGGCCACTGGGTCCCGGAGCAGATTGCGGCTGCGGGATTCGTCAGTGCGATTGGCGCTCCCGGCAGCCACTCGCGACCGTTGAGCATGCGGGAGATCCGGGAATCGAGGCCCGACGCCATCGGTGTGATCAGCTGTGGATTCGGTCTGGAGGCGAATGTCCGTTTCGCCTCCGAACTGGCCGGCCGGCTGGCCGCTGAGATCGGTTTTGCGGGTGAGGTCGCGGCGTTCGATGCCAACCGGTGCTTCTCCCGGCCGACGTTCGCCATCGTCGATGGCGCAGACGTGCTGTATCGGACCTTCCATCTCGGGGAGGACGTCCCGGGGATGTCGAAGCGGCTGCCAGGGGTGGCCGGTTCGGCGTAGCGTGAAACACGCCGGAGGGGCGCAGCCCAGTGCCGTGGCGCGATAGGTGGGGCGGGCGCGGCAGGCCTACCATTGTTCCGGATATGCGGCCGCGTCAAAACCCAGACGAAGGGGTGCACTGCCATGCATTATCGAATCACACGCGTCCGCCACTCTGCCGAGAACCGGCAGGCCATTGTCACCATGCTCAAGTCCAAGGAAGAGGTCATCCGCAGCTTTCAAGGACTGCGCTACGTCCGGATGATCGCTGTCAGCGATACGGAGACGGTGGCCATCTCCGAGTACGAGACGGAGGCGGATCTCAACGCGGTCCAGGGGCGCTTCCGGGAAGTGATGGTGGACCTCGTCCCCCTCATGGAGGGGCCGCCGGATGTGTCCAATGGCGACGCATTCTGGGAAGTCGTGCTGTAGCAACGTGCCCGCCGGCCCGGCCTACGGTGGGTCCGGCGTGCGGGTCTGGGGCGGGCCAAGCCCCGGTCGTCACGGCCGGATGCGCACGCGGCTGTTGGCAGGCACACCTGCGGTGACCGTGCGTTCGCCGCCGGGCCAGAGCACTTCCACCGTGGCTGCCGCGGCCTGCGTTCCGAGCCCGAAGTGGAGGCGAGCCGGGCTCTGGCCGCCGGCGGCTGCGGACCCGACCTGCTGCCGCCACGTGGTCCCGCCGGCCGAGACGGCGACCGTGGCTCCGACGGCGTGTCGGTTGGACCCCTCCATCGCGAGCTCCACCTCGAGGGCGGCGCCCGCGGTACAGGGGTTGTCCCAGACCTCGGGGAGCCCGTGAGCGGGAGCGGTGATGAGTTCTCGTGAGCCATCTCCGTCGAGGTCGGCGCTGGCCATGCCCCACGCCCATCGCGTGCTGGACTCGAACCCGGTCGTGAGGTCGGTTTCGAACTGGCCTGCCGACGTGCCGCGCCACAGCCAATGCGGTTGGAAGCTGTCCACATCAGGCTGGTCGAGGTCGAGGCGCGTGCTGACGATCGAGCCGGTCGCGGCGGCATCCTCCAGCCCGTCGTTGTCAAGGTCGACCATGGTGAGGCCCCAGCCGACATAGACCGACCACGTCGCGTCGGACGGGCGCCAGTCCGGGTGTTGGCCCCGGTCGAGGGTCAGCCCCATGGCGGCCGCGCCCTCGTAGTAGCCACCGCGTCCATCGGACATCAAGCAGGTGAGCCTGTCGGCGATGTCCGTCACGCAGTAGTCCAGAAGACCGTCCCGGTTGAAGTCTGCGCTGCCCAGCCCCATGGCGCTGGCGCGGGTATCCGCAGCCAGCGAAGGTGCGTCATTGACGAGATTTCCGTCGTCGTTCCGCCAGAAGGCGGCGCCGGGGCAGCCTTCGATCGCATCGGCTCGGTCGGCCCAGCTCAGGAGGTCGGCATCGCCGTCCAGGTCGCGGTCCGTGAATGTCTGGATGAGCGACATGGTGGGCCCCTCGGACTGGACCAGCACGGGCCCGGCGACCAGTTGGCCACCTTCGTTGACCAGCAGGCGATCGGGACTGGCTGTCCAGGCTTCCGCGGCACTGGGCAGGGGTTCCCCAGCCGGGCGCTGGTCGAGCCCGGCGAGCATGACGTCCAGGTCTCCGTCATCATCGACATCGCCGAAGGCGGCGCTCGCATACCCGGCGAGGACGGCCTCGTCGTCGGCGAGCGCGACCTGCCAGGGCGCGAAGGCCTGGTCCCCCACGTTGATGGACCAGAGGGCGACGCCATCCCCCGCCCAGACGAGGTCGAGGCGGCCGTCGCCATCAATGTCGCCAGCGCCGGCGACGCGGAGGAAGTGATGGGGACCGAGGTCAGGAGGCGGTGGGAGGGTGCCCGCCTCGAAGTCGCCGCGCCCGTCATTCCAGTACAGGTGGAGCTGCTGGGACCCATCCCAGAAGAGCAGGTCGATGTCGCCATCGAGGTCGATATCGTCCGCGATGACGCCCGTCTGGGGCCCGTGGTAGTAGGCAGCGGTGGGTGTGGCCTGAAGCGGTCGCGTGATGCCACGGGCCGACGCGCTGTCCACGAACCGACCGGCAAACGGCTCGGGCGACTCGCACGAAGCGAAACGGGCGGTCAGTTCATGCGGGGATCGGGCGACGGGTTCGAGGCGGTCGGCAGGGGCACAGGCCCCCAGCGCCGCCAGCGAGGCGGTCAGGCAACGGGACATGGCGGTCTCGTGGTGTCATCGTGGCCTCGGAATCCCTGAGACAGTCATTACCCATTTTCCACCCTGGCCAAGTCGGAGTTTCCAGGTCGGACCCGGGGCGCGAGAGGCGCGGCCCGCGTCGCATGGGCGAGGCCATGCACGCGGCGGAGGGGCGGGGGATTCGGCATCCGCCTCGGCCCTGGGTCAGGGTTTCGCTCCGCGACCTTCCGGCGCCCTCCCAGCGGCGCGGGGTTGTGTGGCGGTCTGCGCCAGCACCGGATGGCGGCATCCCGCTGGCCTGACACCTGACTTGCGAAGGTGACGCCGCGGCAATACCGTCCGGGACGACCCTGTCATCCCAGGCACGGGTACGCGCTGCCCTGGCTACCGGAGGTCCACCGTGCATCTCGCCGAGGGAACCATTCCACTGGTCCAGGCACTCGGATGGTCTGCCGCTGCCATTCCGGCCCTCGCGTGGAGCATCCGCGGCGAGCAGCGCGCGCGGAGCGACAGCTCGTCCGCCTCCGTGGTGATGGCGGGGGCGACCAGTCTGCTGTTCGCGGTCACGCTTCTGCCCCTGCCGATTCCGGTCCTGGGTGCCACCAGTCACCTCTGTCTCACGCCGCTGCTCGCCCTCGTCGTCGGCGTCCGGCGGATCATATGGCCGACGTTCTTCGTGCTCCTCCTGCAGGCGCTGTTCTTCGCGCATGGGGGTCTGACCACGCTTGGCGTCAACACGCTGACGCTGGGCCTGCTCGGACCGCTGATCGCCGTGGGCGTCTGGGGTGCGCTGCAGAGACTCGGTGCGGGCAACGTCTATGGGCTCGCAGCGGCGTGCCTGGCGGGCGATCTGGGGGTGTATCTGGCTGATGCGCTGGTGTTGGCGGCCGCGCTGTCGGACGCGGTCCGACCGTCCACCACGTTTGCGGGTGTGCTGGTCGGGTTCGCGCCGGTCCAGGGACCGCTCGCGTTGGTCGAGGCCGTCGCCTCGGTCGGGATTGTCCGCGTGCTCGCGGGACGACGGCCCGACCTGTTGCCGGCCTCGCTGCGGGGGCTCCGGACCCCGACCTCCACGGGCGCATCGCTGTTGCTGGTGCTGCTCGTCACCACGCTGGCCGGTTGCGGGTACGAGGGCATCGACGGAACGGTCTTCGGGGCCGTGGCAGAGTCCGCTGGGCGACCACCCACCGACAGCATCGTGGACTTCAGTCAGGGTGAGTTCGGCCTCGCGATGACGATCATCGTCCTGTTCGGCCTCGGGTTCGTGGCGGGCAGCAGTTGGCAGCGGCTGGTGACGGAAGAGCGCACTGCGTCACCCGACGGATAGGGGGTCGGGCCGTTGCGATGCGGTTCCGGCTCTGCGGTCCTCGGGCGTCCGGCTGCGAAGATGGCGCCGAGCGGGCCATGAGTCGGGAGTGCGGAAGACAACGGAGCAGGGTGCGGGAGACGGTCGCGCAACCACGCCAGATGGTTCATGGAACGAGCAACAGAGAGGACAGAAATGGAGACGCAGTCCAAGGTGCCAGTCACGATCCTCACGGGGTTCCTGGGGTCGGGCAAGACGACGCTGCTCAATCGCATCCTCCGCGAAGAGCACGGGAAGCGGATCGCCGTGATCGAGAACGAGTACGGGGAGGTGGGGATCGATCAGGCCCTCGTCATCAACGCGGACGAAGAGATCTTCGAGATGTCCAATGGGTGCATCTGCTGCACCGTCCGTGGTGACCTCATCCGGGTCCTGGGCAACCTGATGAAGCGGCGCGACAAGTTCGACTACGTGCTGGTCGAGACGACTGGCCTCGCGGACCCTGGTCCCGTGGCACAGACGTTCTTCATGGATGACGAGATCCGGTCGGAGTTCGCCCTGGATGGCATCGTGACGCTGGTGGATGCCGCCCACATCAACCAGCAGCTGGGGAGAAGCGACGAGAGCACAGAGCAGATCGCGTTCGCTGACGTGATGGTGCTGAACAAGACCGACCTCGTCGACAACGAAGCGCTGGACGCATTGGAGGCGAGGCTCCGGGAGATGAACCGGATGGCCCGTGTGGTTCGCTCCGAGAATGCAGACATTCCCATCGAGACGGTCCTCAACCTGAGCGCGTTCGACCTCGACTCCATGCTTGAGCGGCGGCCCACGTTCCTCGAGCCCGAGTATCCGTTCGAGTGGACCGGCACCTACGCACTCCAGCCGGGACGCCATGCGGTCAGCCTCGCCGAGGGCCCAGACCCCTCGATGTCGTTGGTGATCGTCGAGAACCAGTCCGGTGAAGACAGCGCGCTGCGAGAGGGCGCGGAGTGGTGTGTGCGTCGATACGCGGAGCCAGCCGAGACGGTGGCTCCGGGTGGCGACCTCGCGTTGGGGCGGCATGTCAGCCTCCAGCTGGATGCGGCTGGGCGCAAGTCGTTCTTCCTGAACGTCGAGGCACCCATGCAGGTCGGGCTGTTTGCGCAGCACACAGCAGAGGAGTTCGACCTGCACGTGGTTCGGGTGGGGGAAGATTCCCCGGTGACCCCCTCGGTGGAGCGCATCTGGGTGGCGCAGCACGAGCATGATGACGAGGTCGGCTCGTTTGCGATCGAGCGCGATGGCGATGTCGATCAGGAGAAGCTCAACAGCTGGCTGGGTGCGCTGCTCCGGGAAAGTGGAACGGACATCTTCCGCATGAAGGGCTTCATCAGCATCGCGGGTGCCGCGGAGCGATTCGTGTTCCAGGGCGTCCACATGCTCTTTGATGGGCAGCCGGACAAGCCATGGGGAGACGCAGTGCGCCGCAACCAGCTTGTCTTCATCGGTCGCAACCTCGATGAGGAGGGCATCCGGCAGGGATTCGACGCGTGTCTCACGTGAGTGGCGCGGTCGCCAGAGGTGTACTCCGGCGCGGATGGGCCGCGACGGTCGATGACTACGCCATCGCATGCCACTGGGCCCTCGGCGGTTCCCTGCTGGTCGTCGGCGATGTCGCTGGCGGGCTGTTCGGCTTTGAAGGCACATCCGGCGCGGTGCGCTGGAAGCATGCGGACAGCCATGGGCAGGGGCTGCTCGCAATGGCGGCTCACCCCGACGGGGATCTCTTCGCCACGGCGGGCCAGGATGGACACGTCCGGTACTGGCGGGCCAGTGACGGCACGATGGAACGATCCGTCGAGGTCGGGCGCGGCTGGGTGGAGCACCTGGCGTGGTCGCCGGATGGTCGGTATCTGGCGGTCGTGATGTCCCGTCGGGTCCACGTGTTCGACCGCGAAGGGAACCAGGCCTGGCAGTCCGAGGAACATCCCAGCACCGTCAGCGCCATCGCCTGGGCGGGCTCCGAGCAGCTCGCGACCGCGTGCTACGGGCGCGTGGCCTTTCTGGGCGCATCCAGCGGGTCGTTGCTGGAGAAGCTGGAATGGAAGGGCTCCCTGGTATCGATGGCGCTGAGCCCCGACGGCGAGATCGTGGCGTGTGGGAGCCAGGACAATTCCGTGCATTTCTGGCGCCGGTCCACGGGCGAAGACTCGATGATGAGTGGGTACTTTGGCAAACCGTCCGCGCTGGCATTCGACGCTTCGGGCAAACTGCTCGCCACCGGTGGCGCGGAGATCGTCACCGTCTGGAGCTTCGAGGGGGATGGTCCCGAGGGCACACGCCCCGGTTCGCTGAAGCTGCATGTCCTCCCCATCACGACGTTGGAGTTTTCCCACCGGGGGCGGCGACTCGCCTCGGGCGGTCGCGACGGGGGCGTGGTCGTCTGGACGGTCGCGGGCGATGGAGAGGGAGCTGCGGTGGGCGCGGCGCTCCTGGGTGACCGGGTGAGCGGGCTCGCGTGGCGCCCCGACGACCGCGCCCTGGCAGGCCTGGACGCGAAAGGCGGTGTGCTCGTATGGCGCGTGGGGAAGGGGTAGTCGTCTTCGCTGGGTACGCATCGGCCCGCGGGGCCGACCATCGGCGGGCACGCCCCGGCCGGTCCCGGCAACGCCCTGATGGTCCGGTCTTCCGTCCGTCTCGGTCGGGGTTAGGGCGCAGGAATGCGTTTCGTCGTCGCCTGGTGCCTTCCCTGCATGGCGTGTTCGCTGCCGTCGGGCGCGCGCGCGCCCACGGCGCAGGACACCGCTGGGCGAGACAGCGGCGCCCCTGCCCGGACGGCTGCCGGCAGCTGGGTCTTGGGCGAAACGCGGCGGTGCGATGCGCCCACGGCACCGGCATGGACGGATGTCTCCGAGACCCTGGAGGCCGGACCGCAGCCTCTGGGACGCTTCGAGAACGGAGGGCTGTCGGTGCTCCCCGGCGAAGTTGGCTGGTGGTTGACGGCATCGATGGGGTTCGAGGCGATCAAGACCTGGTCGCCCGACGGTTCGGTACAGGTCTGGGATCGCGACATCGTGACGCCCCAGCTTGCGCTGCTGGACCTCGCTGGAGATGGTCGTCCCGACCTCATTCCGCTGGCGGGTGACCTCACGGTGCAGCCGGACTGGACGGGCGCGCCCGCGGAGGGGCTCACCCTCGCAGAGCCGGACGACGAGACCCGCTATCGGGACGCCAGCCTCGTGGACCTCGACGGCGACGGGCAGGATGAGCTGTTGCTCAGTCTCTGGGACGGGTCCTGGGGTGGACTCGAGGTCTGGGAGGGCGCGGGAGCGGCCTGGCGCCGCTCGCATCGCGTGGGGGACGGGACGGCAGGCATCGGGCAGGCATTCGACCATCTCATCGCGGACCTCACAGGAGACGACATCCCGGACGTCTATGCGTGCAACGACCACGGACCGGACTTCGGGGCCAATCGCCTGCTGGTGAATGACGGGAGCGGCTCCCTTGTGGACGACACACCGCCGGGCGCCGGGCTCGCCATGGCCTGCATGTCCGTCTCCGCAGGCGACGTGGATGCAGACGGGGTGCTCGACCTCTGGCTGAGCGGAAGCCTGCGCACGGCCCTGCTCCTTGCGCGAGACGATGGCTATGTGGACGTCGCCAGCGCTTGGGGTGCTCCCGCCCTGGCCGAGGAGAGCATGGGCTGGGGTACGGCGGTCAGCGATCTCGACAACGATGGGCTCCCCGATCTGGTGATGGCGCGCAGTGGGTTCTCCGGTGCCGAGGATGGCAGCAGTCAGGCCGAAGTGCTCCGGCAGGCGACGCCGGGCGTCCTCACCTCCGACCCCTGGGGCGTATCGCCACCCGGAGGTTCGCGGAACGTGGCAGTGCTGGACCTCAACGGGGACGGCGTGCTGGACCTCGTGTGGGGAATGCTGGACGAGGCGCCGCGGATCTACCAGAGCACGGGCTGCACGGATGCGGCGTGGCTCGAGGTGGTGGCGCCAGAGGGAAGCGCCGTCCGCGTGACCGCCGGCGGCCGCACCTGGGCTGCGCTTATTACCGGTCAGCCGGGATTCTCGACGACCACGCCGATCCATGCCCACATGGGCCTCGGGGATGCGGAGTCCATCGACCGGGTTGTACTCGATGTCCCGTGGCGTGGCCGGGCCGTGCTGGAAGGCCCGGTCGAGCCCCGCCAGGTGCTCCGCTGGACGCCAGCGGATTGATCGGAGGGTGGCGTACTGCGACACGTCGCAAGATGCGTCGCCGCATCGGTGCACACCGGGGTCCTGTGCGGGCTGCCGGGCCCCGGGGGCCCACCTCCGAGGCCGGTCTGGGCTAGACTGCCGCCCATGCTGATGTCCCGACGCTCTCGCAGTGGCTCCCCTTCGCGACATGGTTCCGCCCTGGCCGGGTTCGCTTTCGTCCTGGCACTGTCCGCCTGCGGGACCCGCAGTGGCGGAGGCCAGGACACGGGACTGGGCGAGGCGGACGCAAGCTCGCCGACCGTGCAGGCGGAGTCCACCCATGAGGTGACCGTCTCCACGGAGGTCTACGGAAAGGGGCAGCGGCACATCGCGTGGAATGGCCCGGTCGATGACATCGTCGACCTGCTCCTCGACGTCTACGAGCCGGTCGATGCGCCGCCGGGGCGGCCCGCCGTCGTGGTGATCCATGGTGGCGGTTTCACGGGGGGGTCCCGGACCAACGAGAACTCGGTCGAGTTCGCTCGGTACTTCGCGGAGCGGGGTTTCGTATCCGTGTCGATCGACTACCGGGTCACGTCCGACAGGGCGACGCTGCCGCAGGCGTGGATGGACGTGGTCGCAGCGAGTGACGCGAGCCAGAGCCAGCGTCTGCAGGCACTGGGGATGTACGGAGCGGCGCGCGACGCCAAGGCCGCCGTCCGCTGGCTTGTCGCGAACGCCGACCGGTATCAGCTGGACACCGACCACATCACGGCCATCGGAGGTTCAGCTGGGTCGTACCTCGCCACCATGCTCGGCGTGACGAATCCCGAGGACTTCCGCGATGATGTCAGCGTCGCCGACGACCCCACCCTGGAGACCACCAACCTGTCATCGAGCGCGGACGTCCACACCATCATCGATCACTGGGGCGGCATCACGCACATGGAGATCCTGAAGCGGATCAACGGGAAGTCGAGGTTCGACAGATATGACGCGCCGGTGAGCATCGTGCACGGCACCGAGGATGAGACCGTCCCCTTCACAGAAGCCGAGAAGCTCCGTGACGCATACGAGACCACGGGCGCGCCCTTCGCCATGCACCCGCTTGAAGGCCGGGGGCACGGTCCCTGGGACGCCACCGTCGACGGGCGGAACCTGCGCGAGCTTGCCTTCGGGTTCGTGGTCGACCAGCAGAGTCTCAACGTGGTCCGGTGACTACCGGGTAGACGCCGCGTCAATGAAGGCGGCCTTCAGGGTGTCGTAGTTCGCGGCATCCCCGAGGCTCTGGCCCGTCAGGTTGAACACGTACACCGGCTCGTTGTCTTCGTTGAGAATCACCACGTCCCGGTAGGTGGCTCCCCAGGAAGACCAGACCCGAGCGGTGGCGTCGTCCTGGAGGAGAGGGAGGTCGCCGGCGTCCGGAACCCGGCCGTTACCAGACTCGAACCCTGCTTCGTTGATGGCGAGGATCGTGATCTGGAGGTCAGGGTGCTCGGCGGCAAGCTCGTCCTGCATCTGGCTGAGGTGGCCAAACTGGCCACGGCAGTATCCTCACGTGCTGTGGATGAAGTACCAGCCGGAGACCTGCTCCATATAGTCGCGGGGCGAGACGTCCTGGCCCGCGCGCACCGAGTTCGGGTTGAGGTCGGCGAGCCGGAAGTCCGGCACGGGTGTGCCCGTTGTCCCGCCCTCGTCGGAACCGGCGCCGGTGCCGGTGCCAGTCGTCCCCGCGGTGTCGCCACAGTTGCCGGTCGAACCACCCGTACACGCGCCCGAACCCGTACCTGCTCCACCGCTCGTCCCTGCATCGCCGCCGCCGGTCGCAGGGACGTCCCCGGTACCGCCGTCGTCTGCATCGCCGGGTGCGACATCGGCGGGTGCAGAGTCATCGGCCGCAGGTGGAGCCTTGGGCGACGGAGCACAGCTGGCGACAAGGAAGCCGAGCGCAAAGGCGGGTGGGATGGGGCGCATGACCCGAGTATAGCGGGCTGGTTCACAAGCGGTAGCGTTGTGGGCCGCGAGGTCAGCGGCGGTTTGGCGTCGGGTCCCGTCTACGAGCCGGGTTCCCGTGCGGTCCCCCAGGCGGACGGCTGCTCTTCCGGATGGACCCGATGCAGCCAGGGCAGGAGGTGTTCCCGGAAGGCGACACCTGCACCGATGATCATCGTCATCGGTGCGCCCAGGGGTCGAGCGGCGTGCTCGGCGTCCGCGAGGGTGGTGGACACCGTCTGCTCCTCTGCAGTCGTGCCCGACGCCACCAGCAGGACCGGTGTGTCCCGGCTCCAGTCGGTCTCGCGAAGACGCTGGACGATGGCGCCCAGATGGCGTCGCCCCATGAGGACGACCAGGGTGCTGTTCCGCGGGAGCCGGTCGAAGTCCGCGGCCTCCGGATGTCCGGGCGGATGGTGGCCGCTCAGCACGGTGAACGCCGTGACCATCCGCTGCACCGTCAGCGGGACGCCTCCGAGGCCGGGAAGCGCAACCGCAACCGTGAGCCCGGGGACGACATCGAATGGGATCTTCGCGTCCGCCAGCGCGCTCGCTTCGCTGGAACCGAGACCGAAGACGAAGGGATCACCCCCCTTCAGCCGGACCACGCGCAGGCCGCTCCGGGCTGCCTCCACGAGCAGACGATTGATCTCCGCCTGGGGAAAGCGCCTGCGCTCGGGCGCCTTTCCCACATTCACCAGACGCGCGTGGGCCGGAGCGTGGTCGATGAGGGCGGGAGAGACCAGACGGTCGTACAGAACGACATCGGCGTGCTGGATTCGCTGGAGCCCCCGTACCGTGATCAGGTCGGGCGCACCGGGTCCGGCACCGACAAGCGCCACCTTCATCGGACCGCCGTAATGGTTGGAGGCCTTGCCATCCGGACCGTGGGGGCGCCGCGGAGCCCGGCCCCGCCACGCCGCTGGCGGCGGGCTGCAGGGTGCGCAGCGGTGGAGAGGGACAGGAAGCGGGCGTGCCGGTGGGGTGTCACCCCGGCCCTCCGACCTGGTCGCTGCCGGGAAAGCCCGCTGCAGCGCGACGGGAGCGCGCAACCGGTGGATCCGGCTCGAGGATGAACGTGCGTCCGTGCTTCGACACCCAGGCCGCGAAGTGGGCCCGATTGTCCGGGATGGGAACGCGCGACCAGTCGTAGAACCGCGGGAAGGCGATGGTCAGGGGCGCCTTCTCCTCCTCCTCTCGTGCGTCGGGCCAGAACGAGAGGCGAGGCGTGATGCCATCCCGCTCGACAACGCGGGCCCAGGACAGGCCGGAGACGTAGAGATGCGCGTGGCTGCGCGCCTCTCCACGCTGGGCCTCCCGGTGGTAGAGGCTGAGCGTCCGTCCCCGCCGGAGGTAGAGATCCGTTCCCCGAAGCTCGATCACACCGAACGGGTTGCGGAGGGTGATGGGACCGCAGCGGGGCAGCATGCTCTCGATCAGGGACCCGAGAGTGGTCCGGCGGGGTCGATCAGCCATCGGCGGCCTCGTCATCCGGCTGGGGAAGATGAACGCGTGCGCCCGGGGGGTAGGGTTCGGGACCGAGTCGGTCCGGGCGCCAGGCCAGTTCATCGCACAACGCGGCCACTGGACCGATGATGACCGTGGCCGGACTCGCGATCCCTGCCGCCTCCGCGACCGCAGAGATGCTGCGGAGCGTGCCCCGAATGGTCCGCTGACCTGCGGTAGAGGCGGCCTGGACGACGGCGACGGGTGTCTCGGGGTCCCGACCGGCTGCGAGCAGCCGGTCTGCGATGACCGGCAGGCGCGCCAGACCCATCAGCACGACCAGCGTGTGGTCGAGTTCTGCCAGGACCTCGTACCGGAGGATGCCCCGGTCGGTCCTGGCGGCGGCATGACCCGTCATGAGCGTGACCGCGCCGGAGAGCTTGCGGTGGGTGAGGGTGATCCCCGACAGCGCACTGGCAGCGAGTGCGGAGGTGACGCCCGGCACAACCTCGTAGGGCACGTTGGCGGCGCGAAGGGACTGCATCTCCTCCCCTCCGCGACCGAAGATGCCGGGGTCTCCGCCCTTGAGACGGACGACGCGTCGGCCCTGCCGGGCCTGTGTCACCATCATCGCTGCGATCCCGCCCTGCCGGGCGAGGTGGTGCTCGGACCGCTTGCCGACGTTGACCCGCTCCCCGGGCGACAGGGCGAGGACCTCTTCCGTGACGAGTGCATCATGGAGGACCACCTCGGCGGTCTCCAGGAGGCGGAGGGCACGGCAGGTCAACAGGCCCGGGTCCCCCGGGCCCGCCCCGACCAGATACACCACGCCGGGCTCGCAGCCCGGCCCGCCTGGCGATGGTCTCGTCATGTCGGCTTGGCGGGCTTGTTGAAGAAGAACTCGGTTCGGATGTGCGCGTCGGGCACGCCGGCCTGCTCGAGTCGCTCGCACAGCGGAATGATGACGGCGCCATCCCCGGCGAGGAAGTACAGGGCCTCGGGCTCGGCCGGTACGGCATCGGCAACGTGGGCACCGACGGTGACCGAAAACCGCGGGTCCTGCTTCAGTGCGGCGAGGACCCCATCGTCGTAGGTGTGCTCCGTCTGCCACCAGACGCCGACCGGCGTGGCCCCGGAACGACTCCGCGTGATGGCCATCGCCCCGACCGGGGAGAACCCCGTGCCCGTCGCGAACAGGTGGACGGGACCGTCTGGGTCATCGGGCTGGGCCCGGAACCGCCTTCCCCATGGGCCGGAGAACTCCACGCGCCCGTCGACGCGCTGGCTCGCAAGCCACGCGCTCATCGCGCCCACGTCGACGATGGTGAAGTGGAATCGCTGGGGCGATTCCGCATCGGGCGCGCTGGATATCGAGTACGCCTTCTTGAGCACCTCACCGGGCTTGTCGGGGTTCGGGACGGTGCTCCGGAGGATCACGTAGTTGCCTGCCACGTGGTGGAGAGGCTCGTCTGCGAGACAGTGGATGCGGTGGACCCCGCCACCGAGGTCCTCGTGTCCCGTCACCGTCGCCCATTTTGTCTTCGCCATGGCTCAGTCACTCTCGGGAAAGATCTCGTGGAGGGTGTCGTGGACGAGGTCCAGGTCACGGTAGTACTGCTCCAGGTCGGATGCCATCCGAGCCAGGTCGCGCTGGGTGCGCTTGACGGTGACGACCAGGGAGCGCCAGTAGCCCAGCTGGGGTGCATCCTCCGGCATGTCCGCCACCCGCTGTTCGAGCTCCAGTCCGGCCGCGTCCAGGGCCGCGCGGATCTGGGCGAGGCTCGTGGCGTTGGCGAGCGCCTTCAGCGGACCGTCCTCGGACAGCTTGCTTCCGAGCTCCTCTTCTTCATGGGTTCGTTCGTGGGCGGGCCGGTCGCCGAGCAGGTTGTGCAGCGCCAGCCGGAGCGAGGCGACTTCGTAGCAAGCCATGGAAAAACTCCTTTGGAACTCAAGTTCCGCCGATCACCTGGTCGATCAGGTGTCCGACGGGGCGGTTGTCGCAGATGTGCTGGTCGTAGATCAGGTCGGCGTCCTCTGCGGATACCTTCCGGTACCAGACGCCATCGGGGTACACACAGACGGCCGGTCCCTCCCCGCATCGCCCCATGCACATCACGCGCGTGGTCTGGATGCGCTTGCCGAGTCGGTCTGCCCGGATCCGCCGGCGGAGGCGGTCGAGCGTGGTGAGGCTCCCCCGGTCGACGCAGTCTCGGTTGACACAGACGAGCACGTGCTTGACGGGCGGGGTGTGCGCGTGGGGCTTGACCTCGGGTGAAGCCGGGATCTCCACATGGGCCCTGGCCTTGCGGAGCGCCTGGAGGCCGCCCACCTCGTGCTGGAATCCCGGCAGCGGAGCCCGGTACTTGCAGGTGTCGCAGGACATGCCCCCGGTACCGTTGACCGACTCGTCTGCGCGCTCCAGGAGGACATCGAGGACCGCAGGGTGGGTTCCGACAGGCTCGGTGACCTGCACATCGAGCCGCCGGTAGAGCGCAGCGAGGTCCGCGACCTTCTTGCGGACCCGCTCGACCAGCACTCCGGGGTAGAGCAGGTAGGGCATCACCACGACCTGCCGGGGCCGGCGCGCTGCCAGCGTCTTGAAGGCGGCCTCGACATCGGGCTGCGTGACCCCGATGAACCCGACCTCATGGCCGAGCAGGCCCTGGCGTTCGGTGAGCAGGCGGCCGATCTTGAAGATGTCGGCGTTTGCATCCGGGTCGGAGCTGCCGCGCCCCAGCAGGAGCACGGCGACCCGGTCGTCGTCGCAGGGGCCGAGCTCCTGCCGGGCGGCGGTCAGGCGGTCCTGCAGCGCAGCCAGCATGCCGGCGTTCACCCCCAGGGGTCGTCCGGCGAAGAACTGCACGCCCGGATGCCGACCGCGGGCCTGGTTGACCAGGAGTGGCACATCGTTCTTGGCGTGGCCGGCAGCCAGGAGAACGGCTGGCACGATCACGACCTCGTCTGCGCCCGACGCGACGGCGCGGTCGATGGCCTCGGAGGCATGGGGTTGGGCGAGCTCGAGAAAGCCGGGAAACACAGGCAGTCCCGCGCGCTCGCTCACGCGCTCTGCCAGGCCGAGGACCTTCTTGTTTCCGCCAGCCCGGCGGCTGCCATGACCGATCAGGACGAGAGCACGACTCATGGTGTGACCACTCCGGCGGGTGCGAGGGGCTCGCCGGCGATGCGCGCGACGCTGACGGTCAGGTTGCCGCGCTTCTGCTTCGCCACGAGCAGGCGTTCGGTTCCGGCGGCCAGCATCGCGGCGGGTTCCGACACGCCGTAGACCCCGACATACTTGAAGACCACGTCGCTGCGGCCAGGGAACGGGGGGGCCTGGTCGTTGATCTGGTCGTTGCGGTACCACCAGAGCGGCCAGTCCCGTTCGGCAGCGGCGGCCAGCAGCCCGGGTTCGTCGGATTTCTTCTCGATGGTGGCGAGGCGGACGACGGACGAAAGGGCCAGGTCGTTTTCGGTGAGCACGGCCTCCACGGCGCTGCCGATTTCCTCCTCAGAGGTCCCGCGGTTGCACCCCACGCCGACGACGAGGACCGGGGGTCGGAGCCACATGGTGGGGATGCCGGGGTCGGCGAGAAGCCGATGGCTGACGACGACGGCGGCACGGTATTCGGGAAGCTCGCCGGGGTCCTTCACCTGGATGACCTTCTTCCGGGCATACGGGCCCAGGTCGCCGACGTCGATCCCTGGCTCTGCGAAGACGCCAACCGGGAGGGTGTCCACGAGCGCGCCACTGACCAGCTTGAGGGGCTCCCAATCGTCGACCCGCGCGCCGATCTGCTTCGCGAGCACGTCAGGGGCGAGCGTGTTGTTGACGTCGGTGCCGGTCGTCACCACGGAGATCGCGCCGGTCCGCTCCTCGATGAGCCTGCACAGTTCATTCGCGCCGCCAAGGTGGCCACTGCACAGCGCCACCGCGAACTTGCCCTTGATGTCCATGACGACGACGCCGGGGTCGTAGAGCTTGCTCTGGACGTGTTTGGCGACGGCCCGGACGACGATGCCCGCGGCCATCACGAAGATCAGCGCCTCGTGGCGCGGCCAGATCTCATCGACCAGGGGGTAGATGCGACGGGGGAATCGGGTCCAGCCCTTGGGGGCCTCGTCGTCATACTTTTCCGAGATGTAGACCGTGACCTCCGCGGGAAGGGTCTCCTGGAGAGACGCCGCGACGTCGATCCCCTGCCGGGTCAGGGTGATGACCGCGATGTCGTCGAGGCCGCTGACGAGGCTCATGGCACGTCCACGGGCAGGGAGCCGTCCGGCTGCTGCTCGGTCGCACCCGGGTAGACCCGGTTGGTCTTCTCTTCCAGCTCACCGCCGATCGGGTTGCCGTCTTCATCGAGTTTGAGACTCCGCAGTGGCTCCTGGCCGGCGCGGACCAGGCCGCTGCCCACGTCATACTTGTTGGAGTACCCCCGGGGCGTCACCATCCGGCCCGCCGCGAATCGCGTGTTGGAGTTGCCCACGAGCACGGTGGTCAGCATCCCGATCTTGTGGTTGCAGAGGTCGTCGAGAGTGGTCAGGACGATGTTCTGGCGACGCCGGTAGGCGCTTTTGACGATGGCCACCGGTGTCTTCGGGCTCCGTCCCCCCGCGAGCATCAGCTCCACGGTCTTGGGCAGCTGCCAGGTCCGGCGCTTGCTCTGCGGGTTGTAGAGCGCCACCACGAAGTCTCCCTCCGTTGCGGCGATCACCCGGCGCTCGATGACCGGCCACGGGGTCAGCAGGTCGGACAGCGAGATGGTGCAGTAGTCGTGGGTCAGCGGTGCGCCGACGAGGCTGGCGATGGCATTGACTGCGCTGATCCCCGGCACCACCTCGACCTCGACCCGCGGGTCATCAAGCCCGGTCCAGCCGCGCTCCGTCAGCACCTCCATCGCGGGTCCGGCCATGCCATAGACGCAGATGTCACCGGAGCTGATCAGGGCGACCTTGCGGCCGGCCATGGCCATGTCGTAGGCGAGATGGACCCGGTCGAGCTCTTCGCTCATGCCCTTCCGGTGGACCTCCTTGCCCTCCAGCAGGTCTGCGATGAGCTTGATGTAGGTGTTGTAGCCGATGACCACCTCGGCCTCCGCGATCGCGGCACGGGCGCGGTAGGTCAGGTGTTCGTGGGCGCCAGGGCCGAAGCCGATCAGCAGCAGCTTGCCGCGCGGGGTGTCAGGAGCTTCAGATGTCATTTCTCTGCGCCTCCGGTGGCAGCGTGGGGGACGAGGGTGGAGGTGGCCTCGAAGCGGCTACCCCGTGGCGTTCGTGGCTGGCTCTCCCGGTCCCCGTCTCCGGCCTTGCGGAACCGGTGGGAGAAGTCCCGGGCGTAGAGCCGGCTGTCGAAACGCCCGACCTGCTCTCGGATCGTGGGGTCCAGCGCGGGGCCGATGAGCAGCATCGCCTGTGCGCGGATGCCGGCGGCGCGCATCTCGTCGGCCAGGGTCTCGAGGGTGCATCGGACGATCTGCTGCTTGTCCGCCATCGAGGCGTACTGGACCACCGCGACCGGCGTGTCAGGGCTCCGTCCGCCCGCGATCAGCTCGCGGGTGACCTTCTCGGTGAGGGTGGCGGACAGGTAGAGACACAGCGAGGCATTGCCGAGGCGGGCCAGGTCCGCGAGCTTCTCCCCTTCAGGCATCGCCGTGCGCCCTTCGGTCCGACTGATGACGATGGTCTGGGTCAGGTCCGGCAGGGTCAGCTCGGCGTTGACGGCCGCGGCCGCAGCCAGCGCGCTGGTGACGCCCGGTACGACGGCGGACGGAATCCCGGCGACGAGGAGCCGGGCCCGCTGCTCCTGCACGGCACCGTAGACGGCGGGGTCTCCGGTGTGGACGCGGACCACCTGTCGACCGGCCTGGGCGTGGGTGGCGAGGCGTTCGACGATCTGATGGATGTCCAGGCCCTTGCTGTCCTCGACCTGCCCTGGCAGATCCTCGAAGAGTTCACGCGGCACGAGTGAGCCCGTATACAGGACGTAGTCGGCCTCGCGGAGCAGGCGGGCTCCCTTGACCGTGATCAGCTCGGGATCACCAGGGCCGGCGCCGACGAAGTGGACGGTGGAAGGAACGGTCATGGACGGCTTCCCTGTCGATTGATCTTGAAACGGGCGTCTGACTCGGCCTCGGAGCGAAGCCGTGCGAGGAATGGGCGGTCTCGTGCGACGAGCACCAGCGTGAGGTAGTTGAGCCGTCGGTCGCGGAAGCGCGCGAGGTCCCGCGTGACGATCTGCTGCTCGGCGGTACCGCGGCTGATGAGGACCGCCTCATCGATGCGACCGGTCTCTTCGAGCAGGGTGATGACCTGGGGCAGGACCCGGGCCACCTTCATGAGGACCACGGTGTCGGTGTCGGTGATCAGCGTCCGAAGACGCGATTCGTGCCAGGTCGCCGGCACGATCGCGACGCGCTCGTCTCCCTGCCCGAGCGGTACGCCGGTCAGGGCGCTCGCTGCGTTGATGCTGCTCACGCCGGGAATCACCTGGACCGGAACCGAGGGGTCCATCTCGCGGAGCACCTCCCAGACGTGAAGGAAGGTGCTGTAGAGCATCGCGTCCCCGGTCGTGATGAACGCGACGTCTCGCCCTGCGTGGAGATGGCGCAGGATCTGCTCCGCCGAGTCCCGCCACGCCGGAACCAGTGCCGACCAGTCCTTGTTCATGGGAAAGACCAGCCCGAGTGTCTGCTGCGTGTCCGGATCGATGTACTCGCGGATGATCCGCCAGGCGTAGGACGTGGCGCCGGCCTTGCATGCAGGCCATGCAATCACGGGGGCGGAGGTGAGCACGCGATGGGCCCGCATGGTGATCAGGTCTGGCGCGCCCGGTCCGACACTGACGCCCCACAGGGTGCCGATGCCCTCCCGAGGAGGCTGCGCCTTGAGCGCGTCGTCGATCACCGGAGCTCCTCGGGGCGGGTCGCCCGGATGATGGTGATGGGGTTGAGCGCCTCGAATCGCGTCAGCCGACCGAGGATGGTCTTCGAACGGGACACCTGGACCTGGGTGCTCTCGTGGGGGGCGCCACACGCACGGAGGGCGGTCAGGGCCTCCGCGAGGTTCTCGACGGTGGCCAGATTGATGACCAGCGTCCCGCCCACCCGCAGTCGCGCCATGATGAGATGGATGAGCGCGGTCAGGTTGCCACCAGAGCCGCCGATGAACACCCGGTCGGGGTCGGGGAGGTCCGCGAGCCCGTCGGGAGCCTTGGCGTGGATGACGCGCACCGCAGTGGCCCGGTGTCGAGCGACGTTGCCGGAGACGATCTCACAGCCATCCTGGTTCTTCTCGACCGCCCACACGCTTGAGGCCCCGCAGTGCGCCATGTCGATGGAGACCGCGCCGCTCCCGGCACCGATGTCCCAGCAGACGTCGCCCGCTCCCACGCCCAGGGCCGCGAGGCTCAGTACGCGGATCTCGCGCTTGGTGATGAGCCCCTTTTTGGGCATCTTCTTATCGAATGCGTCGTCGGAGTCGAAGGGGATGGTGGGGATGTGTCTCCGCGGCGCGGTCAGGAGCACCACGTTCAGCGCGCTGGTGTCGGTGAGTGCTCCGAGCGCCGGGATCGGCACGACCCGGGTCCGTTCCGATGCGGAACCCAGGTCCTCGGCGACATGGGCGGTGCCCTCGGAGATGCCGGCCTCGGTGAGGCGCCGCCCGATCTCGGCGGGCGTGTTGGTGGCGTCGGTGAGGATCGCGAGCTTGCCGTGCCGATGGAGCAGCGTGGCGAGGTCGGGCAGCGGTCGGCCGTGCCCGGAGATGACGTGGGCGTCGCTCCACTTGAGTCCGAAACGGGCAGCAGCCACCGCGATGGCGCTGGGCGCGGGGAGCACCCGTGCCTCGATGCCGACGGCTGCGAGGCGCCCCACCAGGTAGCTGCCGACCCCGTAGAACATCGGATCCCCGCTGGCCAGCACGACGACGGACGTGCCCTGGGAGACCGCTTCGGCGGCGGTGGGCGCGATCTCCTTGAGCCGGCCCGTCAGGTCCCAGCGGGCAGCATCGGGTGCGTGCTCGGCCGCCAGGTCGAGCTGGCGGGTCCCGCCGATCAGCAGGCCGGCGCCGGCGATGACCGACGATGCGTCTGCACCGAGCCCGGCCCCGGTGCCGATTCCGATGATGGTGACACTCAACGGAGGTCACCGGCGGCAATGGACATGAAGGCATGCAGCGCAGACACCACGACGGTGCTGCCGCCCTTCCGTCCTCGGGTGATCACCCAGGGCACCTCGATGCCGTCCCGTTCGAGCTCGATCAGCTCCTCCTTGCTCTCCGCGGCATTGACGAAGCCCACGGGCATTCCCACCACCAGGGCGGGCCGCACGCCCTCCTCCCGGATCAATCGGACGAGTTCGAGCAGGGCGGTGGGCGCATTGCCGACCGCGACGATCCCGCCCTCCAGCAGTCCCTGCTGCCACGCCTTGCGCACCCCGACCGCGGACCGCGTGGAGTTCTCGGCCTTGGCCTGGGTGATGACGTCTTCGTCGCTCACATAGCAATGGACCGTGCAGCCGTAGTGGTCCAGGCGCCGGGCGTTGAGCCCGACCCGGATCATCTTGACGTCGACGTAGAGCGGTGCCCCGTCGACGAAGGCCTGCGCGCCACGGTCGATCGCATCCTTGGAGAATCGCGTGAGGTGCTTGTACTCGAAATCGGCCGTCGCGTGGATGATGCGACGGACCACCTCCCAGTGGGCCTCCCCGAAGTCGTGGGGCCACGCCTCCCGGTTGACGATGTCGAAGCTGCTGTCTTCGATGCGGCGTCCGGTGCCGGTCATCTGGCGCATGTCTCCCGTGGTCTCAGGCATCGATGGTCTCCTGCGAGAGGGGGGTGAGGGCGTGGGCCGGCCAGCGGCCCAGCAGTGCTCCGCCGAAGTCGACGAACAGGACGCACAGCTCGGGGGGCTCGGGGAATCGGGCGGAGAGATGGTCGAGCAGGACGACCTGCACGCGCTCGCAGATCTCCCCGAAGAAGGCATCCTGGTGCCCCGTGGCCGTCACCAGCTCGGCGACATGGCGGCCCGTGTTGGCATCAAGGATCTCGGCGCAGGTCTCCTCGGGAACGCCGGCCTTCCGGGCGAGGTCGGAGAGCAGCACCATGTTGACCGCGGAGCCCTTGGCATGGGTCATGGTCCGGCCATCGGCCATTTTCGACAGCTTGCCCATCATTCCGCAGATCGTGATCCGACGGATGCCGGTGCGGGAAGCGTGGGAGAGCGCATGGCCGACGAAGTCGCCCATCTGGACAAAGGCCTGTTCACACAGGTCGTTTCGCAGGGCCTGCCCGAACCGTTCCGAGCGACCACCGGTCGTCACCACGATCTCCTGCAGTCCGAGCTTCCCGGCGACATCGATGGCCTGGCTGACGGACGCGCGGAACGCGGCCGTAGAGTACGGGCGCACGATGCCCGTCGTGCCGAGGATGGAGATGCCGCCCACGATGCCCAGGCGTGCGTTGAGGGTCTTCTTGGCCATCTCCTCGCCACCGAGGACGCCGATGGTCACCTCAGCGCCTGCGCCCGGCGGCAGGAGCTCGGCGAGCTGCTCGGTGATGTTGCGCCGAGGGACGGGGTTGATGGCAGGCCCGCCCACCGGGAGGCCGAGTCCGGGCCGGGTGATCTGGCCCACGCCTGGGCCGCCGATCAGTTCGACTTCACCCGGGCGCTCGGTGAGCCGCACCGCGGCCCAGATCTCTGCCCGGTGGGTGCAGTCGGGATCGTCTCCGCCGTCCTTGATCACCGAACATCGGGCGACTGGGACGGCGGCGTCCGGATCGAGCTCGGCTGTCCGCACCGCAAACCGGACCCGGTCGCCGTTCGGGATCGCGATCGTCACGGATCCCACGAGCGTGTCATACCGGTCGGCGGTGAGCTCGGGCAGTGTGCCCTCCCAGGGATCCAGCTCGTGTCCGGTCAGGACGCGCAGGGCGGCGACCGCCGCCGCGCAGGCGTTGGCACCGGTGGTGAATCCGGTGCGCATCTTCGAGCGGTCCTTGGGAACGCGGGACGAACTCATGGGTTCCGCCCTCCGCGTCGTGCCGTCGTGGGCCAGACGGTTTCGCCCGCAACCGAGGCCCGGCAGCGAGCCGGCATGGCATCCGTGTGCATCATGCTCCCGCCCCCCGCGCGTCAGCGCATGCAGACACGAAGGCATCGGCGACGGACGGATTGCTTCCCCAGTGGGCGTGGATGTAGGAGCCCAGGACCCGACCGCGCAGGAATCCGCCGGTCCCCGACCCCCGCCGCCCCGTCCACCGATACACATCGGCACACCCACCGTCGTCGGTCAGCCCGGAGTAGTGGAACTCGTGGCCGCGGAACACGGTTCCCGCAGGGCCCACGGGGGAGTCTGCGGTGGTGGTGACCTCCCGGTAGCCGAGCGAACGCAGCTTCGGCTCCATGGCCGTGAGGGTGGGGAGCGCCCCGACCATGGGGTGGCGGGTTCCCTGCGCGTCGGTGAGGGCATCGCCGAGGTACATCAGGCCGCCGCATTCGCCGTAGACGGGTCGCCCGCTGCGGGCGAATTCGAGGACCGCCGACCGGAAGTCGCGGTTTTCCGCCAGGGCGGCGGCGTGCTCTTCCGGGTAGCCGCCGCCGAAGATGAGCCCGTCCAGGTTGGCGGGGAGTTGGGTGTCGGCCAGCGGCGAGAAGGGAACCAGCTCGGCACCCGCCTCGCGCAAGAGGTCGAGATTGTCGAGGTAGTAGAAGTGGAAGGCATCGTCCATCGCCAGGCCGATGCGTGCGCGGGACACGGGGATGCGCGGCGCGTCGGCCCCCCCCGAGGGGGGACGTGCGGTCGACGCCAGGGCCAGGAGGCTGTCGAGGTCGATGTGCTCCGTCGCCCACTGTGACAGCGCGGCACGCCATCGGGCGCGCGCGGCCTCGGTCCGGGTGGCTTCGCTCACGTGGGCGGCCATCAGCCCGAGGTGGCGGGAGGGCAGGAAGAGGTCGTGGTTCTTGGGCAGGCCCCCGAGCGTGGTGACGGGGTGGGGCGTCCGGGCTCGGTCCAGGGCCTGTCGGATGATGTCCGTGTGCCGGGCTGAACCGACACGGTTCAGCACTACGCCGCGCACGTCCACGCCGTCGGCGTGGTTGGCGAAGCCTTCCACCACGGCAGCGGCAGACCGGGCCATTCCGCTCGCGTCCACCACAAGCACGACCGGCGCGCCAAGGAGCTGCGCGAGCTGTGCGCCGGATCCTTCGAGGGAATCCGGTGAGCGGCCGTCGAACAGGCCCATCACGCCCTCGACGATCGCAATGCCTGGTCCTTCCAGCGCGGCCGTTCCCCGTGTGAAGGTGGCGAGGACGCCGCCCTCGCCGGTCATCCAACCATCCAGATTGCGAGACGGCCGACCGAGGGCCGCCTGGTGGAAGGTCGGATCCAGGTAGTCCGGCCCGGCCTTGAACAGCCGAACGTCCAGTCCCCGGTCCGCGAGCGCACAAGCCAAGGCGCACACCACCGTGGTCTTGCCGGTGCCGGATCCGGTGCCCGCGACGACAATGGTTGGCAGGCCCGTCACGACCGGCCCTCGGCGCGCCGTCGGGCGGGGAGGAGACGGGCCGGGGCGGCCGGTTGCGGGGAGATGGGGGGTCTGCGGTTCACGAGGCGTCGGTGCTCGGGGCGACCGGCCCCGGAGAGGGAAGTGCGTCGGTCCGGGTCCCGGCGGCAGGCGTGGGCGGCCTGGCGGGGAGCGCGGCGTACCAGAGATTCCCGGCACGACCCACGCGGAGGACGCAGTCCTGTACCCGAGGACCGGTGGTCTTCTCGCCCAGGAAGGTTTCCCGACTTACGGCCGTCGTCCCTGTCGCCTTCCCAGGTCAACGACCCAGTGGCCTGGTGACAGAGCCTGACCGATCACGGTGGCGGGCCCGTGCCGGATTCGAACCGGCTTCCCTAAGCCCTGGGGAGACGTATGGAAGGCAACTGACGTAACGGAGGGTCGAGGACGAGACAATCACTTTTCCGATGTGCCGGTGCCGTGAGAACCCCGCTCTGGGGGCGCCGTTGGTGGGGCCCCTCCGCGCGGGTGCGGCGCCCACGGTGTCGCGGCCGTCCGCGTGCCATCGAGTCGGCGGACGAGCCCAAACGGCGACATCGGGAGGGAAGTTGGAATAGGACGCAGGGTGCGGCCGTGACCCAAACGCCCGGAGGCCTTCCGTGACCTGGACCCTGCCCCGACTCGTCCGCCACATGCTGTCCCGCTGCAAGGTGGTCATCCTCCGCAATCCGTACGGGACGACCGAGCTTCGCGGGGACGACCTGGCGATCAAGGAGCATGGGGACTGGGTGACGGTGTACCACCGCAGCGCGGCGACCTCCGAGTCCCGAAGTCACCTGCATCTTCGACACCGGACGCTCTCCTACGCGGCGATCCGGGAGCGCGAGGGCATGACCCCGGTGCTGGGCTTCTGGCCGGATGCCGCGAGCGTTCGCGAAGATCAGAAGCCGCCGCTGACGATGACCTTCCCCAGCTTCTACAACTGGGCGGGCGACAAGGAGCCCATCCCGGAGCACCACGCCTTCTTCCGGTCCTGGGTCGAGGCGTACGGCAGCCGCTTCCAGCTGGAGCCGGAGCGGCCAAGCGAAGACCCCTTCCAGCGGTATTTCTGGGGCTACGCCTTCGGCAAGGGGCGACGGAGCGACGAGCAGGTCCAGATCGTCACCACGGATGCGGCGGTCGGTGCGATGTTCCTGGAGGGATGGGATGCGGCGATCCAGGAGACCCGGAAGCGTCGGCCCCGGTTCAACATCCACCGACCCCACCTCTCCCCGCGGGGTGAGGTCGAGGAACACATCCTGACACTCCGCGGGCGCGACCTCCCCGATCCGGCGGCCCTGAGCACGATCGTCTCCGTTTCCGGCTCGGACAGCGCGGAGTTCTGGCGCGGTGTGACGGACGTGTGCGGGATCCTGTGCTTCCGGAAGAAGAAGCGCCGGCTGGGCCTGGCGTTCTCACATCCGGAGCCGCGGCGGATGCGGGACCTCCACAAGACGCTGCGCCAGCGCGGCTGGAACGTGTCCGAGATCCAGCTCAGCAAGGCGGGCAACCACTGGTTCGACCTTCACGACGACGATGTGCCGCGGTTCGGGGAGTTCATCTACGAGGATGCAGGGATGCTGTTTTCGCCGCAGCGGCGGGCGCGCTACGACAAGGCCCTCGCGCAGCTGGCTGCCCTGGGTGGATGAAGCCGCTGTGGGGAGCCGCCCCGCGCCCCCGCGCCGCGCCCGGGCTGACCCGAACGGGGTGGCCGTCGCCGCGCGGGGACAGCCCTGGACGACATTTCGTGACACTGCAGGGATGTCGGGGTAGCCCCCCTGCTACAGTCCGGCGTCGCCGCGCGGAGACCGTGCAGCGAAGGTTTGATTGCGCCATCGGCAACTGGAGGCATCTGTGCTGAGGACCCACCTTCTACTGGCGGCCGCCGCCGCACTCGTCAGTGCGTGCGCGAAGCCCGCTCCGCCGTCCCCACCGGCAGAAAATCTGGAAAACGTCCGGCGATATGAGCTGGACGATACGGAAGGCCTGCGGCGCTACTGCCTGACCGACGGCATCGAGGGCTGCTCGGCCGTCGAGAAGCTCGCCGCCGCTGAGGCAGAACTCCGTGACCTGCATGCCGAGCAGGTCGCCGCGGAACAGGAAGCCGTCGAGCGCGTGCTGGACGTGCTCAAGGCGCCGGACGAGACGCCGGTCATGCGGATCACGGCCATCCCGCTCGAGCCGGACACGTGGTCCAGCAAGGACCAGGAGGTCCCCGCCACCCTCGAGGTCCGTTCGGAGGTCCCCCGGGGCTTCGACGCGATGGGTGAGGGCACGAAGTCGGCGCTCCGCCGGGAGCTCGCCGCGCTCCGGGCCCTGCACAAGGGGCACACGGCGGCGTTCAAGGATCTCGAGAAGCGGGCGCCCCGGAGCTTCGTGGTGCCGGCTGATATCGCCAAGGAGCGCGCTCCGGCGCCGATCTCGGCGTCCGTCGTCGAGGGGAATGCCTCGTTCGAGATCCTGTCGGCCGCGCTCGTGGACCAGGAGTTCGAGCGGGTCGCACCCTGGGTGGCGGTCGTGTCCTTCGTCATCACCGAGGACGGCCTCCCATTCCGCGCCATCGACGACCACGAGCTCCCCATGCCCGCCGCCGTCGAGGTCGCGCTCAGCGAGTCCAGCCTCGCCATCACCGAGCGGGTGCCGAAGGCGGGCAAGACCGAGGTCGAGTCCACCATCCCCGTCGCCGCAGTCTGCGACACCCTCCGTGGCGAGGTCCGATACCGCCGGGCCGATACGCCGCTCCGACTGCAAGCCAGCTTCTTGCCCGCCAAGGCGGCCGAAGGGGGTAACTGATGCTTTCCTCGATCCTGCTCTTCAGCCTCGTCGGCAGCGCGGACGCTGCCCCCGCCCCCGGCAAGGAACTCGCCGAGTACCGCCAGGCCGAGGCCTACCGGGAGGCGATGGACAACCGGGAGGCGAACGCCGTGGCGAGCGTCACGGGTGGAGACTCGCTGACCGAAGCCCTGGCCTCGCAGCTCCTCCGCGCCAAGGCCCGCTCCGGCGAGTTCAAGGCCACCGACGACGGCTACCAGTACCTGGTGTCCGTGGGGTGGGGCGCGTCCGGCTCCATCACGTCGACGCTGAAGCAGGTCGGGTCCGCGCTCGGGTCGGCCACGCGCGGCGAGCGGTTCTGCTTCGGCGATGGCGATGACATCCGCGGTCGGCTGACGGTCGCAGACAACATGGCCGACGCATTCCTCGACCAGCTCGGCGTGTCCGCGGACGCGATCGAGCCCCGGGACCAGATCCTGGGCCAGATCAAGAACGAGCCGGTTGCGTTGAACACGAGCACCATGGGGTCGGTGCTGTTCTCGGGGGTGCTGGGCGCACTCGAGGGTGCGCGGAGCCCCGTGGACCTGCGCCTGACGCTGTACGCGCCCAAGCCGCTGGTCGCGGATGATGCCGACGATGTGTTGCGGGTCACGACCAAGAAGAAGCGGGTGATCGAGATCCCGGTCGAGATCATCGGCGACGTCGCGAAGCTGGACCCCGAGGCCGTGAAGGCGGCCCGCTGGCGGATCTCCGGCACGAGCCGCGAGATCCCCCTCGACCTGGGCTACGCCGTGCAGCGCGCCCTCTTCACCACTGCACTGAAGACGGGGGCCGCCCGGCTCGACGACCTGAGCAAGGAGGTGGTCTACCCGGTCGCCCGCCAGAAGGTCGCGTTGCCCAAGCAGGAGATGCACCTCCTCGGGGACCGGAACGCCTGGTACGGCATGCAGACCATGGAGGCGAAGGCGACCGTGTCCGCCCAGCGCACCAGCGGCGACTGCGACATCGAGCTCGCCTTCACCGCGCGGGACTCCGAGGTCGCGGTCGGTCCGCTCCCGGCGGGCGCCTGGCCCCAGATCAAGTCCTTCCGGCTGATCGACCCGGCCCAGACCAACACCAGCCTCGCGTACCTGGACGAGCCGTCGGAAGGGCGCGACCCCGGCGGCGTCAGCAACCCCGACTTCGACGAGCGGCTGACGCGCGCGGGTCGCTGTGATGCGGCGTGCAACGCGATCCCCAGCCTCTACGAGGCGCGGATGGCGGCGGCGCGGGCCGCGTGGATCAACGAGGCCCGGGAGGCGTCCCGGTCGGGGGATGTCGACGAGTCCGAATACACGGCCCCCAAGTACAGGTTCGCCGAGACGTTCGACGCGGAAAGATGTGTCGAGGTCTGCAACGCATCCAAGGGCTACGCCCAGTGCGTGGAGGACCTCGCCCTCGGTCCCAACGACTTCCTCCGGGGTCTGGACATCTGCCAGGCCAAGAGTCCGCTGCGGTAGCGTCGCAGCGGGCCGCACCGCCACCCACTCCGCGGGGAGACCATGCGCCGAACCCGAGCCACCGTGCTCGCGACCATCGTGGCCCTGGGCTGGGCCCTGCCGCGGCCGGGCTGGGCCCTGTCCTGCGACGAGATCATGCTCATGCTCGACGACGGGCTGAGCACGGAGGTCGTCGCGAGCACGCTCCGCAGCTCTGCCAAGAAGCTGTCCCCGGGTGTGGTCTCGTGCCTGGCGGAGCGGTCGGCGCCGTCTGCGATCCTGGAGATCGCCCGCGAGCTGGCCGGCACCGCCGCCGCATCGGGCGCAGCGGTCGGCGGCGGGGCGGACGACGGCTGGCTCGGCGACCAGGCAGCTCCGCCCGAGCTCACGGCACCGCCCCCCGTGGCAGCCCCGCCTGCGCCCCCCCCGGCAGTGAAGAAGCCCCCAGCGCCGGCCGCTTCGCCGGCGGGCATCGCCACACTGGGGATCGCATCCGACGGAAGCCCGTTGGTGTCGGCCCGCATGTACCGCCTGGGGTGGATGCAGCGGCTCCGGTCCGGGCTTGGTGTGGAGGGTCGGGTGGCGTTCATGCCGGACCG
>JAYYRS010000488.1:0-4031 GCA_036126975.1 Myxococcota bacterium | reverse complement strand
AGAAGCATCGCTTCAGCTTCACCTCGTCGAGGATGTCTCCCTGTACGAACATGACGTTGGGGAGGCTCGGAACGTTCCAGCGCTCGGAACTGACGAGGTTGTCCAGCACGATCACGCGCTCGCACACGCTGGCCAGCGCGCGAGTCAGATTGGAGCCGATGGCGCCGGCGCCGCCAGTGACGAGCACGGTGCGACCCGCGTACTGCGAGAGATGGTCGTCGGACATTTCTGGTTCCCCCCGTCCCGGGATGATGCAGCCTGCAGGTGCAGGTCCTGCGCAAGCCATGGTAGGGGTGCGCGGTATCCCGGGTCCCGTACCCTTGCACGGGGCAGCCGGGACCCGCCACGGGAGAGACGCATGGGTGCCATCGAGCCGTTCCAGGGGCCGGTGTTTGTCGTGGGCATGCCGCGGTCGGGGACCAAGCTGCTCCGCGACCTCATGAACCAGCACCCGATGATCGCGATCCCCCCGGTGGAGACCGAGCTGCTGCCGCGTTGGGCCGACCGGTGGCCGTCGTATGGCGACCTGTCCGACCCGGCGGTGTTCCGCGCCTTCCACGCCAGCGAGGTCGGCGCCGCGTACTTCATCTATCTCCGCGAGGAGCACCAGCTGCAGGTGCATGCCGACGAGTGGTATGCGGCATGTCGGGGGCATGGACTCGCGGACGTCTTCGAGGCGCTCGTGCGGCAGACGGTCCGGGTGCCCTCGGAGGGGGTCTGGGGCGACAAGTCCCCCGGCTACGTCACCCGGATCCCCCAGATCAGGCGAATCTGGCCCCATGCCCGGTTCATCCACATCATCCGGGACTGCCGGGACTACTGCCTGAGCATGCAGAGCGCCTGGAACAAGGATCCACGCCGCGCTGCCCAGCGCTGGGCGGATGACGTCGCCCTCGCGCTGGACGCCGAGCAGGCCGCCGAGGGAACGGTGTTGCGGGTACACTATGAGGGCCTGCTGGGTGCGCCGGAGGACACGATGCGTGGGGTGCTGGCGCATCTCGGGCTGGACTGGGACCCCGCGTGCGCATCCCTGGCCCGCCCGTCGGAAAACCTTGGATCGACAGCGGGCGAGGCCCGCATCGTGGCGACCAACCGCGACAAGTGGCGGCAGGAAATGGCGCCGGACCTCCGCGCCAGCATCGAGGCCATTGCCGGCGCGACCCTCGCAAGGGCCGGCTACGACGTGGATCAGGCCGGTTCGGAGCGGCTCTCGCTGGCAGAACGCCGGATGGCCCAGGTCCGCGATGGATTCCACCTCGTCCGCTTCGATGCCGCGGAACGCGGATGGATGGGCGCGTTGCGCTTCCGCTGGCGCATCTTCCGGGACAGTGGAGCCTGGGAAGGCTGACGCAGGGGGCGGCGGCGACGGGCACACGTGTCGAATGCGGGCCCGAGGGCCTGCGTCCGCCGGGTGGCGCGAGCGAGACGGTCTCCTCTGCCCAGCCCCGACTTCCGAACGGATGGCCCATGCGGTGCGTGATCCTCATGGCCTTCACGACTGGCTGCGATGGCATGGAGCTGGCGTTGGGTGTGCCGGATCCGTGGCCAGAGCCTCGCGGCGGCGCTGGCCGGGATCCAGAATCCGAGCCCCCCCATGCCGACGGGCCGATGGGCTTCGTGGGCTCCCCCTGCGCTGCAGACGGCGATTGCGTGTACGACGGCGGGGTCTGCCTCATGGAGACGGACGGCTTCCCACGCGGCACGTGCAGCAGGGAATGCGACCGCCTGTGCCCGGATGCAGATGGTGCAGCCGTCACCTTCTGCGCGGAGGCCGGCGATCTGCCCGCCCCGGCATCCAGCGCCGTGGAGGACGGCGCCTGCCTGAGTCGCTGCGACTTCGGGCTGTTCCCGGACGCCGGGTGTCGGCCCGGGTACGCCTGCGGGCGCACACAGCGGCCCGGGGGCGGCGGTGATGACCGGAACTACGTCTGTCTTCCCGGGCGGGCGTCTGAACTCACTGCATGCCACGACGCCCTGGCGGCCCGAGATGTCCCGTTCGAGCCATCCATCCTGGCGGAAGAGAGCCCAGCAGGACATCCCGGGCTCGTGTGCGAGATCGCAGACGCGGTCTGGCTGTTGGGGCAGGTAGAGGGCATGGCGCTCGTCGATCCATCGGGTCTCCCCACACCGCGGGTCCTGACGTCCTGCGAGGCGGCGCTTGCGCTCGCGGACACCGCGCTCGACCTCGCTCCGGAGGGTGTGGTCGCGATCCGGCACTGGGGCTCGTACAGCTGTCGGACCATCGCGGGGACGGCACGGCTGTCGCAGCATGCCCATGCCGATGCGTTCGACCTGACGGGATTCGAGATGGACGATGGCCGCACCGTCACGGTGCTCGAACACTGGGAATACGACACGCGGGCGCCCGAGACCGACAACGGGCGGCTGCTCCTGGATGCGGCATGGCGCTGGCATGACCGCCGGATCTGGAATGTGATCCTCACACCAGACCTCGACCGGGCCCACCATGATCACTTCCACGTCGACCTGACGCCGGGAGCGGTGTTCATCGGCTCCACCGACTTCGGCCCTGCTTCCATCATCGATGGAACGCCACAGGGTCGATGAACGGCCCGTCCCGTCGCCCGCCGGCACCGCGATCGGCATCCTCCGAGTAGGGTCGGGTGGTGTCCCCCCCTTCTGCCCGTCGCGTCCGTCTGGTCCTGGCCGCTGTCCTGTTCCCCATGGCTCTGCAGGGACTGGCGCTGCTCAATCCGGACGTGCCGATCATCGACTGCGAGGAGCGCTACAACGCGGGGCATGCGTTGGCACTGGCGCGCCACCCCGCGGCGTTGCTGCGCCTGCAGTACCGGGACTTCTGTGGTGGATGCACGCTGGTGTCGGTGCTCGGTGCCGTCCCGCTGGCGGTGCTTCCCCCCGTGTTTGCGACATGGAAGCTCGTGGCGCTTGGATTCACCGGTCTGCTTGGCGGCGCGGGCGCCGTTCTGCTCGAACGCCGCTCGGGGTGGCCCGCGGCCGTCGCATTCGTGGGCCTGCTCTCCTTGATGCCGTGGAACCTGCTCCGACTCTCCCTTCTGTCCTGGGGGAATCATGTCGAGGTTGGTGTGATGGCCGTCGTGGCGATGGCGCTGCTTGCCAGCCTGGAGCGGCGGGCCGCCGCAGGCGCGGGCATGGTGGTTGGGGTCGGCCTCTGGACGGGCTTCAGCATGGCTCCCCTCGCGGTCGGGCTCGTGCTCGGACTGTGCCTGCGGCGGGCCTGGTCCGTGCTTCCCGCCTTCGGGTTCGGGCTGCTCGTTGCGCCGCTGCTCTGGTTTGCACAGTGGTGGGCGGCAGGGACCTCCGCCTTCGGGACCATCTATGTTGCCGGAGAGTCGACACCGGATCTGCTCCGTGCGCCCCAGAAGTTCCTGACGCTTCTCCGGCCGCAGCAGGTCGCCGGTCTCTTCGGTCTTCCGGACCCCAGCTGGGGGGTCGTTCTGGGCTACGGCTGGATCGCCTCGCTGCTCGTTGGGCTCTGCGCGGCGGCGCGCCGTCCCGGGATCGGGCGAGAGGCGGGGGCCGTCGTCCTGGCGTGGCTGGGCGCCTATCTTGCAGTGGGGTTCTCGCTCGAGGTGCCGCCCTGGCCGGAGATCGCCTCGCCCCCGGGGCTCCGGTATGCCGCCCCGGTCTATCCCGCCGTGTTTCTCGTGCTCGCTGCGGTCGCGGGGCGGTGGTGGAGCGAAGGGCGAAGAGCGTGGACCGCCGCACTGCTGGTGGTGCCGTTCGCGTCCGGCCTCCTGGCGAGGGCTGCGACCCTGACGGCACCGTTCCCGGACACGTTTGCGGTGCGCCTGCGGGCCGCGGACCTGTCCTATTTCCGCTTCCAGGCAAGCTACCTGCTGCGACCGCTCGAACACGAGACATGCGGGACTTCTCGCGTCGGCCTGCAGGGCGTGCATGCCTATGCGGAGGGGCGCCTTGCAGCCGGACGTGCGCTCGACACGCGCCTGGACCTGGCGGGGCTGGAACCTCCGGCCGCGCGGCCGCCGGGACCCTGGGCAGAGGGGGTTGGTGGGCAGACCATCGACACC
>JAYYRS010000487.1:0-3270 GCA_036126975.1 Myxococcota bacterium | reverse complement strand
GGGAGAAGTTGTCGTTGACCTGCTTGAAGTGGTCGACGTCTACGAACGCGCACGTCATCGGCAGTCCCGCCCGGGCGTAGCGGTCGACCAGCGCAGGGAGTTCATCGTCGAGCCAGACGCGATTGAGAAGGCCCGTCAGAGGATCTCGATTGGCGGATTCGAGACGGGCCACGACGCGTGCGAGGTGACGCAGCTCGTCGTCACTGAGCAGGTCGAGCCGCAGCCCGATCGCACCAACCTCGACCTGATCCCCGGGTCGGAGTTGAGCTGTATTTACGCGCAGGCCGTCGACGGTCGTGCCATTGGTGGAACCCAGATCATGCAGACGCACCGTATCGCTGCCCGTGGCTTCGACCCGTGCATGTCGCTTCGAGACCGTGAGGTCCTGGATGCGGAGGTCCGCGGACTCGTCTCGCCCGATGATGATCGGTTCCCCGGGACGCACTGCAGCGAACTGCAGCATGAAGCGGCCCGCGCGCACGCGGAGTGTCGGCGTGCGCACGGGCGCAGGTGCCGCCGCCCGCCGCGTGGGCAGGCGCATCGTCACCTCAGCCGAGTCGGCCTCTTCGAGCGGCTCCAGTGCCGGAGTAGCACGCTGGTCCCTGGTCACGCCGATTCCTGGGTGGGGTGGGGAGACAGTGATGGGACTGTAGCATTGCGCCGCGGTCCCCTCATTCAGGTCGGGTCGCGAGAACGTGGAACTCGACCCTGCGGTTTGCTTCGTGGTCGTCCGGTTGGTCCCCCATGCGGACCGGCATGGATTCGCCGAGTCCCCGTGCCACCAGCCGGTCAGCGGCCACGCCCTGCCCAACGAGGTACGTCCGGACGGCTTCGGCGCGGGCGTGGCTCAGTGCAAGGTTGTGTTCGGCATCGCCTTGCACGTCGGTGTGGCCCTGGATCTCGACGCGCCCCACCTTGGGATGCTCCACCAAGACAACGGCGACGTCGTCCAGCACGCCGCGACTGCCCTGTCGGATGACGGTGCTGTCCAGCTCGAAGTGGATCTTGTCGTCGAGCCGGATCCGGGCGCCCTCGAGCCGCGCGCGAGGCGGAGGCAGCGTGACCGCCATGGCCACGTCAGAAAGCCGACCATCGGCGCCCTCCGTGCACGATACCGCCCGGTGGTCGGTCGCGCGTCCCAGCGCACCGATGATGACCTCGACCGCGATGCCTTCTGGAAGTGTGACCGAGGCAAGCCCGGTCGAGGCATCGGTATGGACGTCGATTCGGCCGTCCGTGCTTCGCACATGGGCGGCAATCGGGGTCCGGTCGAGGTCGGTGATCTCGAAGGAGACCGCGCAGCGTCGTGCCGTGGCCGTGAGCTGGATCCGCTTGTCCACCCCCCGGTCCTCGGGGACCCGGAACCCCACCTCCTGAGGCTGGAAGCCGGGGACCTCGACGGTCCCCTGGTAGGTGCCGGGTGTCAGCCAGAGACCAAGCGTTCCACCGTCCGGTGTTTCGTATCGGCCGACCTCGGGTCCTTCGTCGATGGTGAGCTGGACTCGCGCCAGGGCAGCGCCGTCTGCCGTCACGAAGCGCAGCGTTGCCAGCTGGGTGCCAGGGCCCGGAGGCTTTGCGACGTGGGCGTCCGGCCCGGAGGGCGGCGGGGGCGCAGCGTCGGTCACCTGCCGAGGGGACCAGGTCGCGCCGGCCAAGAGACGGTAATCCGGTGCGCCCGCTCCTTGGCTCAGGCCGGTGCCGCCGCCGAGGTTCAGGGTGAGCTGATCCGTGGCGGACAGGCGGACGTCTGCGAGCCACTCGAGGCGGGTGTTGCCGGCCGCGTCGGCCGACCCGTGGTACCGCTCGCCCGAGAATTCGAGGCTGCCGCCCGCGCGGTCTCCCACGGGGATCCAGGCGCCAGCGCCAAATGTCATCACGTGGCCGACCTGGAGCGTGTCGAGCCGGTCCCGCGCACCGAGCCGCGCGCCAAGGTTTGCTGCCAGCACGGACCGCCGACCCCACGCGGCGTTCGCCTGCAGGTGTGCTCCCGCGCCGGGCTCTCCGAGCCATGCCCGGCCGGCACCGGTCGGGAGTTCGACCCGGGCCTGTCCGGCAAGGCCGAGTCCGCCATCCGTCCGGTCGAGCAGTCGAACGCGCCCGTCGACCCCGACATCGCCCAGGATGCGCCCTGGGACGTCGGAGACGCCATAGCCATCGCTGACGAGATGGAGCGGCAGGTCGATGCCGATGCGGGCGGGACCCTGGGACCACCAGGGCATCGCGCGCAGGGTGCCAACGTGCGACAGGATGGGGATCTCCTCGCGCCCGTCATCGAAGCGATACACCAGCGGATCGTCGGCGTAGGCGAACAGGAGGGTGCCCCCGGGACCGGAGGGGCCGACTTCGCTGTCATCCGTCACCAGGAAGGTGTCCTGGCCGATGCTTGGACGGATTCGGTCGGCATTGAGTTCCTGGGCGAGAGCGGGGGTGGCCGCGCCGGTGGCTGCGCCCGCTGCAGCGAGCACGCCCGCGCAGCGCCGCCGCCTGCGCCGTGTCGTGGCGAGCGCGGCCAGCAGCGCTGGCCCGAGCAGCGCCGCGCCGGGCAGCGTGCTGCATGAGCCTCCGGTGAAATCACCTCCCGTGAATCCCTGGAGGCCGCCTGCGCCAGCGTCGATTCCGCCGCCCCGTCCGGCATCGTCCGTGTCGTCCAGCGCGTCCACGGTGCCGTCGCCGTCGGAGTCGTCGTCGCAGCTTTCGTCTCCATCCAGGATGCCGTCGCCGTCGGTATCGGGGTCTTGTGGGTCCGTGCCGCAGTCTTCCTCGTCGGCGTTGGTCAGGCCGTCTTCGTCCGGATCGCCGCACGGGCCATCCTCGTCCTCGGGATCGATGTAGTTGGCCGTGTCGTCGCAATCCCAGTCGTCGACGCCTTCGTCGCGGTCGCTGGCGCCATCGTCGTCGGAGTCGAGGTCCAGGTAGTCGGCCCGGCCATCCCCGTCGGTGTCGTCCTGCCCTTCGGTGGCAGTCGGGATGCCGTCTCCGTCGTCGTCCTCGTCGCACCAGTCATCGCTGCCGTCTCCGTCGGAGTCTCCCAGCGGCAGCTCCGCGGCGTCGGGAACTTCGTCCCCGTCCCGGTCGTCGGGGTCGGTGCCGCCGCAGTCGAGCTCGTCGCCGTCGGAGATCCCATCCCCGTCGGAATCGGGAGTGGTCGGGTCCGTCCCGGCATCGAGCTCTTCGCCATCGCTCGCCCCGTCGCCGTCGGTGTCCGGGTCGGTGGGATCGGTCCCGAGGTCGGCCTCCGCCCCATCATCAAGGCCATCTCCGTCCGTGTCC
>JAYYRS010000486.1:0-8329 GCA_036126975.1 Myxococcota bacterium | reverse complement strand
GGGTGGTGATGAAGGCGCACGGATCCATCGTGGCGTGCCTCCTGCCAGCGGCCCTTCTCGTTGCCGGCTGCGTGCGCCCCAGCGACAGATACGACGTCGACATCTACGGCGCGGGGACGCCCGTCGATGACATCCTTCCCGCCCCGACCCGGATGGGCGGTCTCGTTGAACTGGCCCGCATCCGGCTGTGGGGGTCCAATCTGGGGCTGGGCCTGGTCGGACCCTTCTCCGATCAACCGCGGGCAGACGGCTCCTCGGTGGTGACGGGGGAGGCCTACTTCGGCTTTCCGAAGGATCCGGCCTTTGACCGAAACAGCACCGTGCTCGGCCCGGGGCCGCGGGTGGGACCCAATGTGGATGCCTGCGTGGTGCGGACCGACACCGGGCTATTCCCCTATGTCTCGGAGTATGTCGACGTCGGAGACAAGGTCACGCTGACGGCGGAGGACGGACTCGTCCTCTCGCTTCCTCGGGATCCTGCACGCTTTCCCACGCCCGCCGGCGAGGCCTGGTACGTGGGGTACGGCGGCGCGGCGCGGCCGGTGGTGCAGGACCACCCTCTGGTGGATGACACGTGGCGGGAAGACGCGATCCTCACCCTCGGGTTCCCCGGCGGCTTCCCGCCGGACAGCGCCACCGTCGGGGCCATCCCCATCCCCATGGCCGGCGCCACCGTGCGCACGCCGGAGCCGGTGGCAGCGCTCGCCATCGATGGCGTGGTCGTGCGCCCGCCCCGCCATGGATACGACGGGGATGGCGTCTGGGTAGGGGAGGACATCGAAGACCCCGTTCGCTTCGAGGGTCCCTGGTCCTCGCCGGTCGAGCTGACGTGGACGCCCGGACTGCGCGGCGACAGCCTGACCGTGGTGGTGCGCATCCTGGGCTACGGTGCGGAGGCCGACTGCGCCTGCGGCGAGGACTGCGGACCGGGGTTCTTCTGCGACCGGGGCGTCTGTGCCCCCGAGGAGGGATCCGGCTGGGTCGCCGTGGGCGAGCTGGCCTGTACGGTCGCGGACGATGGCGCGTTCTCGTTGACACCCGCACTCGTGGGACCCCTGCTCCAGTCTGGCCCGGCCTGGGAGCGCGCGGGTGTCGTCCTGGCCGTCGGTCGGATGATCGAGGGCGAGGTCGTCGTACCAGACGTGCGATCCAACGGCGGGCGGCGCATTCCCATCACGCCGGTGCGGACGAGGATGGCCGACCTGGTCTGGACCCGACTGGAGGCGCCATGAGTCTCCGTGCCCTCCTCTTGCAGAGCATTCTTTTCCTGCTGCCCGGCTGTGACCGGAATCCCTATGCACGGTACTGGCCGGATGGGGGCCAGGGTCCGGTGCTCTCCAGCGTTTCGCCACGAAGTACGGACTCGTTGTTGCCTGGGGGCCGGCTCACGCTGAAAGGCACGCGCCTCGGCGCAACGCAGACGGTCATCATTGGCGGACGAAATGCGGTGGTCCGGTCCGCGACCCAGACCGAGGTCGTCGTGGACATGCCCGCCGGACCTGCAGGCGGAGGCATCGTCGATGTCGTGCTCGTCACGGACGAAGGTTTCGACCGCCTGGAGGATGCCTTCGCGTGGCGTCCCCCCGGAGCGGAGGCATGGGCCGCGGAGATGGCGTCCGCCACGTTCCGCCGCCTCGATCATGCACCGGACTTCTGGTGCAGCGAGGTCGTCCGCGTCGGCGGGGTCGACGAGTGGGTATGTGGAATCGACCTGACGCTGGTGGATGGACGCGGCTTCATCGGTCCAACGGGCCAGCCCGGCCTCGCCGCCGAGCTGGCTGGACCCGGTCGCCTTGCGGACCTGCCCGCAGCGGGAGAGTGGGTGCTGCTCGGCCCCGATGACGGGGCTGCGGCCGCACCGCAGGTGTACGGCGTCCACACCAGCCGGGAAGCCATCGGCTTGACGACCCCGCGGGACCTCGACCGCGATGTGCGTGTCCTCGATGAACTGGCAGCGGACGCCGATGCGCTGTACCCATGGTCGGACGCCATCACGGGGTACGAAGGCCCGGTCGCGGACCTCTATGATGACGCTGGCTGCTATCTGGGGACGGCCGATGTGATGGCAGCGTCGGGAACGACCTTGCAGGTGTCAGGGGAGACCCGGGGTGCCGCCGGGGTCGCGCTGCACACGGTTGGCATCGAGGCCTATGAGACGGAGGTGTACGACAACTACATCCTCGGCGCCACCGCCCGGGTCAGCCGCCGGGGCGACGGCAGTCTCGAGGCGGCCGAGAGCGGCATTCTCCTTGGCTATGATGACTGGTCCGGTGCCTACCTTCCCGTGAATCCCGTGGGACAGGGCGGGCGCGCGGATCTCCCGGCAGGTGTACCGTACGACCTCTGGTTCCGGGACCGGAATGGACGGGTGGACCTCGGCTCCGTGTCTCCGGTCGGGCTCCTCACGGCGCTGTCGCCGGATCCGCGGGAGGGGCTCGTGCTCGCTCGGGACGCGCCCGCCGAGATGGTGTGGTCCATCGACGGAGACACCACGGGGATCGTCGTGGTGGAGATCACGGTCTATGCGCCGGAGATCGACACCCATGAGGGCTGGTTCGTGGCCCGGCGGCTCCTCATGTGGGCCGATGCATCGGACGGTACGCTGACATTGCCACCAGCGGCACTCGAAGGGCTGCCGATGGCCGCCGGAGACACCGACGACAATGGCGACCCTGTGGGGTACCACGCCTATCTGAGCCTGACGCGACACGGGTTGTTCACGGCAGGTCTGCCGGCCGGCGGAGACCTTGTGATCGATGTCGTGCACAGTGTGGAGGGCCCGATCGACCTGGAATAGTCCCCGGGCGGCGCCGCGCCGCCGATGCAGCCTGCGACCGTGAGCATGCATGGGCGGTGAAATGCGTCGGAGGGGCTGTGCGCCCGGGCCCCTCCTAGACTACGCTCGCGTTCGCCCATGGACCTGCAGCCCTACCCGACCTTCTTCCGCCGCGCCGAGAAGGTGATCCAGCACTACTTCAACCACCGCGAGCGGTGGTGGGAGATCGATGGCCGCGGCCTGATTGCCTGGACCCAGGACTGGAATCTGATCCGGGCCGCGGGCGGGTTCCGCGACGGTGGGCCTGCGCGCATGGACCCGAAGAGTCCGGCAGGCCGGGTCATCGCCGCCGCGCATGAACGCTGGATGCGGGCTGCCTGCTGTGCCGTGGACGAGGCCAGAGCGAGACACAGCGTGTATCCGACCCAGGACCGATACCGGACCTGCTACGTGGGAGAAGAGGGCGTGACCGTCTATGTCACGGACCAGGCATGGCCTCCCGCGCTGGTCACCTGCTTCCGCGTCCGGGACCTTCGCCGCGAGCCGGGAGACAACACCGCCAAGGCGATCCATCGCGCGAAGAAGCAGACCGGCTGGGCTGAGCGTGCCGCGCTCCGACGGGCTGCACTCCGTGCTGGGCCCACCAAGACCAACGAGGAGGGCCCATGAGCCCGACGGATCATCCTGCGCTGCTCTCTGCGCAGCTCCTCGCCGTGCTCGGAGAACTCGATGCCGGGCATGGGGACCTGCGCGAGGCGGCTTGTCTTGCTGGGCAGCTGGAACGGTTGAACCCCGCGGATCGGGCGCTCGGCGCCGCGCGCCGGCAGATCGAGAAGGCCTCACCCCAGATGCTCATGGGGGAACCGTTCGACGTACAGGCGCTCGCGGGAGAGGTGCTGGCTGCCGAGGATCCCGATTCCGCCGCCGATGCGTTGCTCGCACTCGATGAGGTCTGTGCAGGTGCCTGCTTCCTGGGACTGACGCGCGATGTGAAGCGCGCAGTGCGAAGCGTCGTCGCCGAGGTCGAGTCGTCGCCGGCGTCATGGAGTGCCCAGGTGCCCCTCGCACGCTCGGTGCTGTCCCGGTGCGCCCCGGTCGAGGGCGATCCGGCTGCCGCGATGTGGTCCGCCATCGCCGCGTGTCCGGTTGCGGAAGACGGCACGTGGGGGTCCGTGCCTCTCGACGGCCCCAGCTTGGTCGATCCGTTCTCCTCATCCGGGGCGGAGCCTGCAAGCGTCGCCCCGGTCCCTACGGAATCCCCGGATGCAGGCACTCCACGTCCCGCCCCCCGGCGCGGCCTGTCCATCCGGCGCTCGGGCAGAGACACCAGCTGATCAGCCACCAGCGTCGAAGGCGCGATGCCGCAGGTCCCACAGCCGCGCATGCGTGCCCAGCTTTGCAGGCCACTGGGTTTCGACCAGGGCAGCGGCATCCCTGGGGGCGGCGAGGTGGTTCACATGCAGCGTGTTGGCATCCCGCGTGCCGACCGCGACCGCAGCGATGAGGGCCCAGGGTGTCCGGGGCGTCCGTCCTCGTTGCGACAGCGCCTCCACGAGGTCCGGGAGGCATGGTGGATCGAGGCGGCAGAGGCCCTTGTTTTGAGCCACCCTGGCATATGCACCAGGCGGTGGAGGCGCAGGGTCGCCCAGATCGGCTCCGACGATACCGGGACCGGGGATGGCTGCGAGCCGAAGCCAGGTCTGATCCGCTGCGGAGGCCGCCGTGTCGATCGCGACGATCCGGCGGCCGAGACGCCGCGCGACGGCAGCTGCAGTACCGCTCCCCGCGAAGCCATCGAGCACGACATCCCCAGGCTCCGTGAACATCTCCACGATGCGCGCGAGCAGGGCCTCGGGTTTCTGGGTCGGGTAGCCCCGTCGCTCGCTCGCCATGGCATTGAGTACGGGGATGTCCGTCCACAGATCGGGAACGGGCTGTCCGTTGTAGTCCTCGAGGTACACCTTGCGGTAGACGCGACCGCCCGGGACGAAGTGGAGCCGTCCCGCGGCATCCCACGCCTCCATCTTTTCTCTGGAGATGGCCCAGCCGTTGGGAGGAGGCTGATGGCCTTTGTACACATAACGGAGGTTTTCCCTTGGGTTCGGGCTGGAAATCGGAGCGGTCATGTAGCGCCGTCCGTCGGTCTCCCGCCCCGTGAATCGCTTGTCGATGTACGCCCTGGCACGTGGTGTGTCGCGGGTGCGGGGCAGTACGATCCGGGGTCGCTTCCCGTTGGCGAAGACAAGCAGCCGGTCCGTCACCTGGTCCAGCCGTCGTCCCGTGTTGGCGCGACCGGGACGACGCAACCAGACGATCTCGTTGAGCAATCGGTCCGGTCCGAAGACCTCCTCGCAGAGGATGCGCAGGTGGTGGGAGCGGCGTGCATCGCAGTGAAGGACCAGGACGCCTTCGGGATGGAGGAGAGCGCGGGCCGCGCGGAGTCGCGCATGAAGGAAGCCGAGGTATGCGTCTCCCGTCCACTGGTCCCGATAGGCCTCGACCTCGAGATCTGCCTGTCGGCGGGTGTGCTGGGGCCCACGCAGGTGGAGTCGGGCCAGCCACGAGCGGCCTGTGTCGAAGGGCGGGTCAAGGTAGGCCAGTCGAGCAGGCGCGGCGCCTGCGTCGAGGAGGCTGCCGGCCGCAGCAAGCAGGTCACCATGGATCACGAGGTCCGCTTGTGAGGCCGCGCCCATCACCAGCCGTGCGCGCTGGATAGGGGCGGGCGCGCTCTCGGGAGTGTCCCTGCGACCGGCATAGCCGAGCCTCGCGGAGCCTCGGTCGGGCGGGAGCGCGATCACGAGCGTCTTCCATCGTGTTGGCATGGGGGCGGCCCCGGCGGGCACGTGTCCCGAGCTGCCTCTGGCCTCCGACGCCCGGCGAGTGCGGCCAGGGCATCTTCGCCGGTGGGGCAGGGAGGTCCGGGAGGGAGCATGCCTGCAGCCTACCCTGCCGCAACGCTCATCAGAGGGCTCTGCGGGGGGGCAGGAGGGCGGGCGCCGCGAGCAGACCGACCACGATCGAGATGGCGATGATCCCCGTGTGGAATGCGGCGTCGACCGCCTGGAGGGTCTCGGCGCGGAGCATGCCCCGAACCGAGGAGAAACCGACCGACCCGGGGACCAGCATGAGGACGCCGGGGACCAGTGCAACCTGCGCCGGGCGGTCACAGACACGAGAAACGATGCTGGATGCAAGCCCGACGAGCAACGCGCCGAGGAATGCGCCCAGCTCGGGGCCCATCATCGCCGCGCCGACGCGGGCCCCACCGTACGCAACGACCACACCCGCGACCACGAGGTGTGCATCCTGGAGGCGCGTCTGGAAGAGAATCACGAAAGCGGCTGCAGAGGCGAGAAGCGCCGCGCACTCGACGCCGAGGGCCGGCGTGAGGGGCTCAAGTGCTGCGGTGGGGATCAATGCGCCCGCCTGGCTGCCCAGCGCCACGCCGAAACCGAGTTCGAGCAGCGTGAGCAGCGCGACCGTGAGGCGGGCGGTTCCGCTCACGAGGTTGCGGGTCGCGACCTCGGCCACGGCCGTGGTCAGCGTGAGTCCAGGAAGCAGCACGAGGAGGCCGGAGACGGTCACGACGTCGACGCGCAGCGGCCCCGTCACCAACGGAGCAAGAGCGGCCATGGCGGCGGCGAGTGTGGCGCCGATGGGTGCGAAGAGATGGGAGGCGCGCCGGCGGTCCAATGCCATCCCGAGGGTCGCCATGACGGCTCCGATGAACGCCGCCGCCATGCCCTCCCGGAGTCCCCCACCGAAGAAGGGCGCGGCGGTTCCGGCGGCGACTGCCTCGGCAAGGACCAGCGCAAGCGGTCCGTAGGCGGAGGGCGCGGCGAGGATCGAACGGAGGCCTTCTGCAGCGCGGTCCGGAGGCAGGAGCCCCCGCACCACAGCGGTCACGAGTGCGTCGAGACGCACCATGCGAGCCAGGTTGATTCCTCCAGGCTGGACCCGGACGATGCCGCCGCGCTGGGATCCGGGCACACCGAAGCTCGCGATGATTCCGGTGGGGACGCAGAAGAACTGGCCCTCCAGTCCCAGCAGCTGGGACACCAGCCCCAGCGTGTCCTCCACCCGATGGGCGGGGATCCCCTGGCGCAGGAGGGCCGATCCGAGGTCGATGATGAAGGCTTCGGCTCTGTCGGCTGCCTCGTAGGCCGGCATCGGGGCGGCGAAGGGCGCAGCCCGCTGCGCGCGTGTGGCGAGCATGGGACACCTCGACCTCCGCGGCGGAGGCTGGCGGAGGCCGGACCGCTATCTGCGCTGCGCGGTCGGTGCCGGATCGGCGTGACACACATTCACAAGGTGTCCATGCGGTGTCGGGCGTGCGGCACGGGCGGGCCTCAATCGGCTTCTGCGAGTGCCGAGAACGTGACCTGGCAAGGGAAGTTGATGTTCCCGAAGGTCTCAGCCAGGTCGCACTCGAAGCTGTCGCCGCCACAGTCGAGGTCAAGCTGAACACCCATCGTGACCCGACCGGTGTCCTGGAAGTCTCCGCTGAAGGCGAGGTTGGCCTCGATGTAGGCGTTGGCCAGGCCTTCACTGGCGAGGGATGTCTCGCTGTACGCAGGCGCGCAGGTGAACCCCTGGTCGTCGGCCCAGGTGCATGCATGTTCGACCGTGTCGCCGTCGAGCTGCATGGTGAAGGTCGGCTCACCCGTGATGGTCAGCGTCATGCCGTCGCCATCGCCGGCCGGGAGCTCCCCGTCGTAGCCGCAGGTGTCGCTCAGCAGTTCGCCGCCGGTGAAGGTCCAGTGCCCTGCCTGCGGGGCGAACGGCTGCACGTCCGTGTCGGTGTCGGTGTCGGTGTCCGGGTCGGTGTCCGAGTCGGTGTCGGTGTCCGAATCGGTGTCGGTGTCTGTCCCGTGATCCGTTTCGTGGTCCTGCTCCTCGTCGAGTTCGTCGTCCGTTTCAGAATCGATTTTTTCAACGCAGCCGGTGAAGAAGACAAGGACCAGGGTTGTCAGTGCCGCTCGCATGGGGCCTCCAGGCGGGGAGCATAGCCGTCTCGCGGCGCGACGGGGAACCGGTTCCATGCGGTAGTCTGCGCGCCGCAGGAGGAGAGATATGAAGCCCGGCCTCGGCCTGACGTTGCTGCTGCTGGCTGGCGGTGCCTTCTACCTGACGCAGATCGACCGCCAGTCCAACATCGCGCTCCATGCCGTGGAGCTGGACGGCATGCTCCCGGTCCCTGCGTACGGGATCCTCTGTCTGCTCGGCATCATGGCGCTTGGGGCAGGTCTTCTTCGGCAGATGACGCGGCCGGCGGCGCGCATCAGCGGTGGGCCCGTTCGCCGGGACCGGGGCGGCGGCCGTCCGGTCTCCTCTGGCCTGGGCCTGCGTGGGCGGGTCCATGCCATGGCGTCGAACCTGGAACTGCCCGCTGGCTGCCGCGTGCTTCTGGATGAGCGCCCCGGGGTTCCTCTCACCCTGGTGCTGGAAGCCGTCCCGTCGGGTCGGGGCCGGCGCGCCGTCGAAAGCTTTGGTCGCATGGTCGCGGAGCTGCCGACACCGCCTCGTCTCGGCGTCATCTTCCGCGACTGTCCG
>JAYYRS010000485.1:0-3247 GCA_036126975.1 Myxococcota bacterium | reverse complement strand
GGCCACAACCCCGCGGCATATGGGTTCACCGATATCGACTACCAGGACGAGCTCGTCTACGATGAGGTCCTCGTGGGGCCGAACATCAGCCTCGATGTACTCGCACGTTGCGCAGGGATCAGCCCGTCCGAGTTCCAGGCCCTGAATCCACACCTCCGCCGGTGGGCGCTGCCCCCGGACGGCAAGTCATTCCGGCTCCGGGTCCCCGTGGGTACGCGCACCGCCTTCGCGGCAGCACTCGACAAGGTGCCGCCTTCGGAGCGCATCACCTACCAGCGCCACAAGGTCCGCAAGGGCGAGACGCTGGGTGTCATCGCCAGCCGGTATGGAAGCTCGGTGGCTGCCATCCAGAAGATGAACCGCATCTCGAACGCCAACCGCATCTACGTCGGCATGGAGCTCGTGATCCCTGCAAACGGCGGGGGTCCCCTGCCAGGGGCCGCTCTGGCGTCTACCACGGGAGGGGCGAAGAAGAGCACTGCAAAGCGCTCTCCGCCCAAGAAGACCGCATCGTTCCACACCGTCCGGCGGGGGGAGGCACTCTCGAGCATCGCGTCGAAGTACGGCGTACGGACCGCTGACCTCATGCGGTGGAACGGCATCCGGAATGCCGACAAGGTCTACGCGGGACAGAGGCTCAAGGTCTACACAGCAAAGTCTGCATGGACGACCTACACGGTCCGGTCCGGCGACACGCTCTCGACCATCGCACGGAAGATGGGCTGCAGCGTCCACGAACTCCAGAGCTGGAACAGCCTCCGGAGCTCCCGGATCTACGCCGGCCAGAAGCTGAAGGTCCGGCGGGGCTGAGCCATGCTCACCGTCGAAGACGCGTTGGCGAGAGTGCTCGCCGTTCCCCTTCCGGTGCGAACGGAGACGGTTCCCCTCGCCGACGGCCTGGGACGAATGCTCGCCGAACCCGTCGTCTCGATGACCGAGCTGCCTCCCTGGGACAACGCCGCGATGGACGGCTATGCGCTGCGGGCCGCCGATACCGCGTTGGCACCCCCACATGCTCGGGCGCACCAGCCTGACTGCGATGGCGGTGTCCCCGGCCGTCCCGGCGCCATCCTGCAGGTCGTCGAGACGATTGCTGCGGGCAGTGCCCCCCGGTTCCCCATACGACCGGGAGAGGCCGCACGCATCTTCACCGGGGCGCCCCTGCCGGCGGGTGCAGACACCGTCGTCAGGCAGGAGAACGCCGAGCCGGTCTCGGGGGGGCGTGTGCGCATCCTCGGCTCCGCCACGCTCGGCCGCCACATCCGCCGCGCGGGAGAGACGGTGCGTCCCGGGGATACGGTCCTGCCTCCCGGACAGCCACTATCCGCCGCCGATCTCGGCCTCATCGCGGCGCTCGGGCAGTCCCAGGTGGTCGTTGCCCGGCGCCCCGTGGTGGCGCTGCTCGCGACCGGCGACGAGCTCGTCCCGCCCGGCCAGCCGCTGGGACCGGGCCAGATCTGGTCGTCCAATACGGCAGCGCTCGCCGGCCTCGTCCAGGAGGCTGGCGCCATCCCGGTCGACTGCGGCATTGCGCCGGATGATCTTCCGGGCACACGTGCGGCCTTTCGTCGTGCGCTGGCGCGCGAGCCGGATCTCTTGGTCAGCACGGGAGGCGTGAGCGTAGGCGACTTTGACGTGGTGAAGGAAGCGCTGGCCGATGAAGGTGCCGACATGCGCTTCTGGAAGGTGCGCATGAAGCCTGGAAAGCCCCTCGCATTCGGGGTCATTGGCGGCGTCCCCGCCTACGGCCTTCCGGGCAACCCCGTCTCATGTGTCGTGAACTTCCTCCAGTTCGTGCGTCCTGTCATCCGCCGCGCACTCGGCGCACGCAACCCACACCTCCCCGTCCTGGATGCCACGCTGGACGAACCCATACGAAAGAGAGCCGGACGCAACGAGTTGGTCCGGGTCCGGCTCGACTGGCGCGGCGGACGGCTCTACGCCCGGTCGACCGGGGATCAGGGCTCCAGCCGGCTCCGGGGTCTGTGCGACGCCCACGGATTTGTCCTGCTCGCTGCCGAAGCGACCCATGCCGCTGCCGGAGATGTGGTGCCGGTCCAGGTGTTCGATGCGCGCTTCCTCGATCGCGCTGACGCAGGCTACCGATGGGGCGGAAGGGACGGCGGGTGATCCCCGGTGCGGTGCTCGCGGGAGGCCGATCCGCGCGGATGGGCCGCACGAAGGCGCTGGTCGAGTTCGACGGGGTTCCGCTCGCCATGCTTGTTGCTCGGGCACTCCTGGACGCCGGGTGTTCACCCGTTGTGCTGGTGGGAAATGTCGCCGGCCTCTCGCAGCTCGGTCTACCGGTGGTCCGGGACCCAGACGACCTGCCGCGGCATCCGCTCACTGGCGTGCTGGCGGCGTGCTCCCTCGGGCGGCAGGTCCTCACAGCACCATGTGACCTCCCCGGTCTCACGGTGGAGGACGTGCGTGCCCTGCTTGCGCCCGGCGAGCCAGCGGAGGCGTTCTCGCGGGGCCGGCGGCAACCCCTCCTCGGCGTGGTTTCGGCGGCGTCCGCGGCGCTGCTTCGAGACGCCATCAGAGCCGAGCGTTCGGCCCTCGACGCCCTGGTTGGTCGGCAGCGGGTGCGCATTGCAGACCGCGCCTGCGTCAACATCAACACCCCATCCGAACTGGCTATGCTGGCCATCCAGGAGGCGAGACGCCATGAAGAGCCATGAGTCCGGCGTGATGCTGCGGGTGGACGGTGCCGGCACGGATGTCGGTGTTCCCCTGGGTTGGCGCGTCGTGGACGTCTCGCGGGATTCCCTGTCGGAGGTCCTCGATGCCCTTGGCGACCATCGGGTCGTCGTCATCGTTCCCGAGCGTGCTGCCGCCGATGCACTGCCCGTGCGCGGAAACGGTGACGCGGGGGACGGGGTCCAGGACGGACCGACCATGCAGCAAGGGCCGCCCGACCTGACCCCGACCCGCGTCTCGGGGAGCGCGGCGGGCGGATGGTCGGCCGGCCTCGCCGCCCTGGGGGGCCAGCTGGATACGGATGCCTGGCCGGCCCTCCCCGAAGGCCTCGCGCGCATCGCACCCGTACGCAACGTGCTTGAAAGCGCAGGGCAGATCGGCCTCGTGACGCGGGAGGAGGTGACGTGGGTCGCATTCGGGTTCCCGGACCTCCGCCGTGCCGACAGCAAGGTCCTCCTGGTCCGCGAGGGTGATCCCCAGCCGGAGGTCATTGCGCTCCACCGACATCCCCAACGGGTCGGCACCCTGGTTTTCGGAGACAGCCCCT
>JAYYRS010000484.1:0-6362 GCA_036126975.1 Myxococcota bacterium | reverse complement strand
ACGAAGCCACGAATGGGCGTCATGTGCCGCGGCTCGCAGACCAGAGCCAGATGAAGGGGAGGGTACCTGCCGCAAGGGCAGCCAGGGTGGAAACCGCGGGGCCCCACCGCGCGGCCCGGGCGCGCTGCCGTCGTGCCAGCCAGAGCGGGACAAGTGCCAGGACGGCAAGGGAGACGAAGCTGGACCACCAGAAGCCACCTCCCGGATCCTGGGGCTCGGTGGTCCTTCCGGTCCAGATCGCCAGGCCCATCGCGAGTGGTCCGCCGACGGTCTGCATCACGAGGCCACCGAGCGCACCGGCGGCGAGGAGGGTGGTCGTGCCGACACCGGACACGGCCAGGGCGAGGTTCGAGGTGCGGGATGCACGGCGCATGGCGCGAGTCTCCCAGGGAGGGGCATCGCTGCACCACCCCGGCGGGCGCGTCGCATCGGGACGGCCCGTCGCGCAGGGGCCGGGCCTGCGAGGATGCTGGGGTTCCATGCAGACCAAAACGGGTCTGGGACGGCGCGCATGGGCGTCTGCCAGACGGGCTTCCAGCAGTGCGCACCGGTCGACGCAGCGGGCTCAGCCGTCGCGCGGTCCCTCGCCGGACAGGCTGACCGAGACGCTCCGCGCGAACCGCAGCGCGCCGGGCTTGTCCACCTCCACGGTGGCACGAATGACATGGGGATCTTCGAGGATGATCTCGAGCGCGCGATGGGCGACGCGCTCGATCAGGTTGAACTTGGACCCATGCACCATCTTGATGATGCGCTTGGTGGTCGCCCGGTAGTCATAGCCACCGGGCTGGTCGCTGAGCTCAACGCCGTCGGTCTCGAACTCGATCTCGGCGTTCAGCAGCACGTCCTGCAGCTTGCCGAGCTCGTGTTCCTTGAAGCCGATCTCGGTGCGGAGCAGGAGGTCCTTGATGCGAGCCCTGGCGCGCATGTCACACCCCTTCCGGGTCGAAGTCGGTCGCGTTTCGGCCGACGATGTTGGTGTTTTCCCCGCCGTCGATGGTCAGTACCTGCCCGGTGACGAACGGGCTGTCGAGGAAGAAGCGCAGCCCGCGGTACAGGTCGGCGACGGTGCCGGTCATCCCGACCGGGATGGCCTCGGTGCGCCAGTCGATGTAGGGCGAGGACCGGGTGGCCCCGGGCATTACGATCCCCGGAGAGATCGCGTTCACTCGCACCTTCGGGGCGAGCTCGAGGGCAGCCATCTTCGTGAAGCGTTCCAACCCGGTCTTGGGCAGCAGGTACGCCGCAGAGGGGTACTGGTTGAAGCCGATCTTGTTGTCGAGGATGTTCACGACGAGCCCCGCACCTGCCCGACGCGCGAAGGCCTGGGTCAGGAAGAACGGTGCGCGAAGGTTGACCTCTGCCTGTTCATCGTAGGTGGCGACGTCGGACTCCATGATGCTGGCCTCGGTGTAGGCGGACGCGCAGTTCACGATGCAGCCGAGGTGGGGAAGGTCGGCGAGGACCTTTTCCATGAGGGCATCGAGTCCGGCCGCGTCGCGGAGGTCATGGCTGTAGGTGAACGCGCGGACGCCAAGAGCCCGCGCCTCTGCGGCCGTGTCCTCTGCGGGTCCGGCGGACCGGTTGTAGTGGATGGCGACGTCGTGGCCGTCAGCGGCAGCAGCGAGCAACAGGCCGCGGCCGATGCGGACCGCGCTTCCAGTGACGAGCAAAGCAGGGCGTTTCATGCGGGATCCAGGGTGTGGGTCGCTGCGCCGGGACCGAGCGCACGCCCGGCTACCTCGAGGGAGATGGCGAGGGCGGGTGGGTCGGTGGCGTCGGGACAGTCGATGTTGAGGTGTTGGAGAAGCTCGAGGACGAGAGGCCGGATCCACGGTTCACGAGGGAGCGCGTCGGACGGGACCGCCCCGTCTTCGACAACGAAGAGGAGGTCCAGGTCCAGCGGGCGTGCCTTCCAGGACTGCCCGGGTGCATCCCGGTCACGACCGGCATCGCGCTCGAGCGCATGCAGCGCAGCCTGCATCCCCTTCATGTCTGACCCGGGGTCCACCGGCAGCGCGAGCGCAAGGTTCCAGAAACGTCCGCTCCCGTCGGTCATCCCCACGGGGGCGGTCTCCACCACCGAGCTGACGTGCAGCACTCCGTGTCGCCCCAGCAGCGTGGCGAGAGCGGCGGGAACGTGGGTGGATGCGCCGACATTGGAGCCGACGCCGATGAGGGCAAGCGCGGGGGGCATGGTTCCTTGATGGGCGGGGGGTCGGGAGGCCCCTATCCCTGTGCAGACCCGATGCACGTCTGCGACCCTGGGTCATGGAGAAGCGGTCGCTGGGCATGGTGGGATACGGGCCCAGGTGCCCCCTTCGGAGCCGGTCTTGTCGTTCGGCGAGTTGCTGCCCCAGGTGAAGACGCCGATCCCCGGCCCGGCGAGCCGTGCCGCCGTGGACCGACTCGCTGCGCATGAGTGCCCGGCGATCACCGCACGTCGAGAGCGGCGGGCCATTGCGCTGGGGGCTGCCGATGACGATCCCATCGTCTGGTCGAGGTCCCGCGGTGCAAACGTGGAGGACCTCGACGGCAATGTATTCGTGGACCTGACCGCCGGGTTCGGTGTCGCTGCGGTGGGCCATGCACATCCCGCGGTGGTGGCGGCCGGCCAGGCACAGCTGGGTCGACTGCCCCACGCCATGGGCGATGCCTTCCCGGATGCCAGCCGGATCGCACTCCTGGAGCGGCTTGTGTCGGTGACCGGGTACGACCGGGCCATCCTGGGTTCCAGCGGCTCGGATGCGGTCGAGGCGGCACTCAAGACGGCGGTCCAGGCGACCGGGCGAACCGGTGTGCTCGCCTTTCAGGGTGGCTACCACGGGTTGAGCTACGGGGCCCTCTCGGTCCTGGGGTACAAGCGGGCATCATTTGCGGGCCCGTTTGCGGCCCAGCTCGGGGCGCATGTTCGCCTTGCCCCGTTCGGTGGTGCGCTTCCGGACATGGCCGGGATCGGGGCGGTGCTCGTAGAGCCCATCCAGGGCCGTGGTGGTGTACGGGTTCCCCCAGCCGGGTGGCTGGAATCCCTGGTCGACGCCGCCCACAGGGCTGGTGCCGTCGTGATCTTCGACGAGATCTACACGGGCCTGCGGCGTACGGGCCCGTGGCTGCGTGCCCACGCGGTGGGAGTGCGGCCGGACCTGGTCTGCGTGGGCAAGGCCCTTGCCGGGGGTTTCCCGGTATCGGCCTGCATGGGTACGGCTGCGGTGATGGATGCTTGGGGTGCGTCCCAGGGGGAGGCGATTCATACGCAGACGTTCCTCGGGAATCCGACCGGGTGCGCGATGGCCCTGGCGGCTCTGGATGTCCTGGAAGGTGGTGTACCAGACCCGGAGGAGACCGGGGCGTGGCTGGCCGCGCAACTGGATGCGCGAGGCCTGCAGCATCGGGGTGCAGGCATGCTTCGTGGGGTCGTTGTGCCGGAACCACTGCGGGCGAGCCGGGCGTTGTTGCAGCGGGGATGGATCGTGCTGCCCTCCGGGCAGGGGAATGTCGCACCCGGCGAGGATCCCTCCGGCGGCGGATTGGTGCTCTGCCTGACGCCCCCGCTCTGCACGACGCGCCAGCAGCTGTCGGGTTTCCTCGACGCGCTCGATTCGGTGCTCGCGTGATCGACCGGCTCCGAGCCTTCATCCTGGGAGAGTCAACCGAGACGTTCGGGACCCTCGCCCTCGACCTGTTCGCCTGGCAGCGCGCGCGGAATCCCGACTACCGGTCATTTTGCATGGGGGTGGCGCCGTCTCGATGGCAGGACATCCCCGCAGTGCCCGTGGCACTCTTCCGGGACCTGCCGCTCACGAGTTTCGACGCGGAGTCTGCGAGCGTCGTCTTCCGTACCAGTGGAACGACGGGGAAGCGCGGTGTGGTCCGCCTCCGGGACACTGCCTTGTACGACCTGGGTGCTCGGCTGCATGCCGAAGCCGTGTTGGGCGGTCTGCCGAGTGCTGGCATCTCGCTCGCGCCCGTCGCGAATGACTCGTCGCTGGCCCACATGTGCCGTGACCTCGTGCCGGGAATGCCGGAGCTCTTCTCGCTGCAGCACGGTCTGGATGTTCCTGCCGCCTGGGCCGCGCTTCGGGCCGCGAAGCATCCCGTCTTCGTTCCCGGGACGGCGTTCGCTTTTGCCGACCTGGTGGATGGCGCGACGTCGCCGGTCCGCCTGCCCGAGGGCTCGATCGTGATGGTGACGGGAGGGTTCAAGGGTCGAACGGTGGCGTATTCCGCGGCCGTCCTCGCGCAGCGGCTTCGCGTCCTGCTGCCCGGGGCGCGTCTGGTCGGGGAGTACGGCATGAGTGAACTCTCGAGCCAGCTGTGGAGCGCGGACCTCGGCGAGCCCTTCACGCCTCCGCCATGGCTGGGTGTTGTTGCGACGGACCCGCTCTCGACTGCACCCGTCGAAGGGGTCGGTCTGCTTCGGTTTGTCGACCTCGCCAGCGTATGGACGGTGGCTGCCATCGAGACCCGCGACCTGGGAGAGGTGCTGCCGGATGGCCGTGTCGTGCTCCATGGCCGGTTGGAGGGAGACCAGCCCCGCGGTTGCTCGCTGACCGTCGAAGAGGTCCGTATGCGCCGTGGCCTGGAGGACGGTGCGGCGACCGTGATGCCGGTGCGACGTACGGCGGTGGCGTCGCCCGAGCAACTTCCGTTTGTCGTCTCTCCCGCGTCGCCGCCCCCGGCACCCGCCGCAGCAGACGCCCAACGGATCCCGCGTGTGATGCGTGCGCTCAAGCGCCTGCGCGCGGTCGACCTGAATGGGGCATCCATGGGATTGCATCTGGACAACGCCCGGGCGGCGCTGGAACAGGCGGTGTCCGCAGTGACTGCATCGGGCCTCGCCAGGGAACTGGCAACCCCCGGAATCCGTCCCGAAAGCGTCAGCATTGTCGTCCCATGGGGAGTCTTCACGACCCCCATCGAATGGACCGCGCTCTATGCGGCGGCGGGCGCGTCCGTCCATCTGAAGGCGCCCACCCGCGACCCCGCCTTCTGCCAGGTGCTCGCCCAGCAGTTCTCCGCGGAGGGATTGGCGGTCAGTGTGGGCACGAACCGTGATCTGGGTGCACCCGACGCCGTTGTTGCATTCGGCGACGACGAAACGGTCGCAGCGGTCGCGGCCGCAACACCCGGTGCCCGCCATGCGCTCTTCGGGCATCGGTTCAGTGTCGCCTTGGTCGACGATGGGCCCACGACGGCCGAGCGACTCGCTCGGGATCATCTGCTGTACGACACGCGTGGATGCATGGCGCCGGCCGCGGTGTTCGTCGTCGGCGACGGTGAAGCACTGTTCCGTGCCTTGCCGGAGGCGCTCGATCGCGTCAGCCAAAGCCTCCCCGCGGGTTCGCCGGCGCCTGCTCTCGGGCCAGAGATCCGGCGCCGGATGGGACTTGCCCGAGCCTGCGGCCAGGCCCGATGTGGCGTGGGCTGGAAGGTCGCGATGCTCCCTGCGCAGCACTTCCATCCGGTCGCGCTGCCTCGGCTGATCACGATCCACCCGGTCGCGGACGCCGCCTCGCTCGCGAGGGCCCTGGCTCCCTGGCAGGACCACCTGAGCGCGCTGTCGACGGACGACTGGCAGCGACCATGGCGAGACGAGGGTGCGTGGCTGGAACTGTACGGCTGGTTCACCCGAATCGATTCGATTGGGAGATTGCAGCATCCGCCGTTTCCACGGAAGCATGACGGCCTGCCGATGCTCGGCTGCGTGCTCACACGATGAACTCCGGTTGGCGAGCGGATGTCCGCGCTGCGCTGCCGTGGTCGGCAGCTGCGGTCGCGTTCTCCCTGTTCATTGCGCTTGGTCCACTCCAAGGCATGGCGCATGTGAGTGATGAGGTTGCCTACACCCTCCAGGCACGGTTGTTCGCGGCGGGCATGCGGACGGGGCCGGCGGCGGACGTTCCGAGCATGCTCGACTACCCGTTCTGGGTTTCAGAACCCGCTTCCTACAGTCCATTCCCGCCGGGATGGCCCGCCCTGCTGGCGGTCGGGGAGCTGGCAGGGATGCCCTGGGTGGTCAATGCATTGCTCGCGGGTCTCGTCCCGCTGCTGGTGTGGGGGATTGCGCGGGAATGGGCAGATGTCCGGACAGCCGAGCTCGCTGCTGTTGCCGCTGGCGTATCGCCGCAGCTCGCGCTGCTGGGTGGCTCGAGGATGTCCCACGTCTCCGTCATGGTTGCCATCGGCATCGCGGGACTGGTCCTGCTCCGTCGGCGGGTGCCTTCCGGGTACTGGCTCCTGGCAGGCGGAGCGCTCGCGTATGTTGTTGCTGCGAGACCGTTCGACGCCGTGCTGCTCGGTGGCCCGCTGTTGGCCGCAGGGGTGCTTCGAGCCAGGAGTCACGCCATGCGTCTGTGGCTTGT
>JAYYRS010000483.1:0-11607 GCA_036126975.1 Myxococcota bacterium | reverse complement strand
ATCGCGTTCCGCCATCGGTCGAGCAGTGCCCGATGGGCGTCGATTGCGGCCCGAGCACGGCTCATGGAGCGCGCATGCGGGCGAGGTGGACTGCGAGCACGTCGATGGCTGCAGGTGTGACGCCGGGAAGACGGGATGCGGCTCCGAGGTCGGCAGGGCGTGCAGCTCGGAGACGCTCTGCCACCTCGGACGAGAGGCCTGGCAGCTGGTAGTCCAGGTCGGTGGGCAGGGCCACGCCCGCCATCCGGCGTGCTTGTGCGGCGCGCGCGCGCTCGCGCCGCAGGTAGCCCTCGTACTTGGTATCCGTGACGACCTGCTCGGCCACGTCTGGAGCCAGGACGGGTGCGTCATCCCACAAGGAGCAGACCGTCGACCAGTCGGCCTCTGGACGACGGAGCACGTCGCCGGGTCCGACCTTGTTGCGGGGAACGGCAAGCCCGAGTCGCTCGAAGCGCGCCCGCGCAGCGGCGTCAGGGCGGAGGGACGCGCCTTCACACCAGTGCTCGGCCGCCGCGATCCCGGCAGCCTTCTCCTCGAAGCGTGCCCACGCCTCATCGTCGAGCAGCCCGAGTGCGCGCGCGCGCGGCAGCAGGCGTCGGTCGGCGTTGTCCTCCCGCAGCAGCAGGCGGTGCTCGGCTCGGCTCGAGAACATCCGATACGGCTCTCCCCCCACACCTCGCGTGACGAGGTCGTCCACGAGGACGCCGATGTATGCCTCGTCTCTTCCGAGCTTCAGGGGCTCGCCGAGGGCGGCGGAGGCCCCAGCCACCAGCCCCTGGGCTGCGGCTTCCTCGTAGCCGCTGGTGCCGTTGACCTGACCAGCGAGGAAGAGCCCCGCAACCTCGCGATGCTGGAGGTCGTGTCCGAGGTCTCGTGGATCCGCGAAGTCGTACTCCACCGCGTAGCCGTGCTGCAGGATCTCCGCCCTCTCGAGCCCGGGAATGCTCCGAACCACCGCCTCCTGGACCTCGGCGGGCAGGCTCGTGGAGAGGCCCGCGACGTAGACGCGGTCGGTATCCAGCCCCTCCGGTTCGAGGAAGAGCTGGTGCCGATTCCGCTCGGAGAATCGCACCACCTTGTCTTCGATGCTGGGACAGTAGCGGGGTCCCCGCCCCGTCACGGCACCGGTGAACAGGGGGGATCGATCGAGCCCGGACCGCACCAGGTCATGGGTCTCGGGGGTGGTGTAGGCGACGTAGCAGTCGCGGCGCGGCAGCCTGCTGGCTGGCGGTGTGAAACTGAAATGACCGTCCGGGTCGGTATCCTGCTGGATCTGTATGCGGCTCCAGTCGATGGTGCCTGCATGCAGACGGGGCGTGGTCCCGGTCTTGAGTCGCCCCAGACGGAGCCCGAGTGCGCGGAGGTCGGTCGAGAGTGCGCGGGTGGCGGGATCCCCGACACGCCCACCGGCGGCTTGGTGCCGGCCTCGGTGCATCACACCGCCGAGGAAGGTTCCGGTGGTGAGCACGACTGCGCGTGCAGTGAGGGTCCTGCCGTCTCCGAGCGAAACCCCCGTGACGCGAGCCCCGGACAGCGCAAGTCCGGCAACCTCTCCTTCGATGAGGGTCAGGTTTGGCGACCCGTGAAGCCAGCGAGCCATCTCGAGCGGGTACCGGTCGATGTCTACCTGGGCACGGCTGGCCTGCACCGCGAGACCCTTGCGGGTATTGAGACGGCGAAACTGGATGGTCGTCGCATCGGCCACCCTGGCCATTGCGCCTCCGAGAGCATCGATCTCGCGAACCAGATGGCCCTTCGCCAGGCCGCCCACGGCGGGGTTGCAGCTCAGCCGCCCGACGTGGTCGGCCCGAAGCGTGACGATTGCGACGCGTGCGCCGAGCCGCGCGGCCGCGAGGGCGGCCTCGCAGCCGGCGTGACCTGCGCCGACCACGACGATGTCGAAGTTCGAGGACATGGTGGGGGGGACTAACCCGCGGACGTCCTCCTCCGCGCGTCGCGGGGCCTGGTTCCTCCGGATAGGGAGCGCGCTGGAGGCAGCATGCAGGATCCGGAGTTCATCAGCTCGACCCTCGAGGCTGCCTCGAACGGCCACACCGCGCGCAAGCGGTCCAAGCAGGTGCAGCCGTTTCGGGGGGTCCGAGGGGTCCCGCCGCGAGACATCACCCGCATCCTGGTTGAGACCTGGAAGGCGTCGCCGCTTGCGATGCCGGACGACGAAGAACTCGTCCAGACGCTGTTCATGACAGCATTCGAAGACGGAATCGTCGCGATCGGTCTCCTCGCTGCAGCCCTGCCGGACGCGCCGGTCGATGTCCTCGACATGGCGGACGAGTTGCTGCCGCATGTGGATGACACCGAGACGGCCGATGCCTTGGGGTGGCTGGTCCTGGGCCCGGGCCTCCTCGCAACGGGTGAGGGACTGTCGCAGGGGGTGCTTGCCCTGAAGGACGCCCCACCCCACCGTCGCCGTGCAGCGGTGATGGCCCTGCTGACAGCGCTTCCGGAGCCGGTCCAGGGAGCTGCAGCGGCTGCCCTGCGGGAACGCCTGAGGACGCGGGATGTGGTCTTCGTGGAGAATGCCCTGAGCGACGAGATCGAGAAGAGCATCGGGGCGTTCATGCGGGACACTTCGCCGGTGGTTCGGAAGGCGGTCGCGCGGGTGCTTCGCTCCTGGGGAGCCTGTGACCCCGACCGGGTGGAAGCTCTCGTCGAGGGCTTCCCAGGCGGCCTGTCCAGGCAGCTTCGCGAGGAGGCACAGCGCGGAATCCGAAAGGCGCGCCGTCCAGTGCGGAAGCATGCGCCCCGTCCGCTGGACGACGACGTTGGCGATATCGAGCCCTGAGGGCCCGGTCACACCGGGGCCAGTCGCCTCGCCTCCGATGCTCGTCCGAGGACCAAGTCGAAGGGGCTTCTGGGAAAAGACGCGCCGCGCCGGTGGCTGGTCTCGAAGGGAACGCGGCCCATCGCGCGTCCGAGATGCATGACGGCGGGCTGCGCCGTGCCGCCGCAGACACAGTCCGCGCCACTCTCGACAAGCCAGTCCAGAAGGTCGAGGTAAACGGTCTTCGCGATTCCCTTCTGCTGGATGCTGGGATCGAGTACGAGCTCCAGGCCGGCCTTCCGTCCCCAGCATGGATCGGACTGCACGGAGGCTGAGGCGACGCCGACCACTCGCTCATCCCGGAGCACGACGCGGTGCCGGGTGCCCAGCCCGGAACGTTGGAACTCCCGCCTCAGGCGCAGGAGGCGCTCCGGCCTCGCGCCAAACCAACAGAACTCGGGAGCGGCCTGGAATACCCGCCGGTGGAGGGCCAGCGCAGCGTCGACATGGTGGGGTGCCATCGGGACGATTGTGAGTCCGAGGTGATCGAGTTGCCGTGGGGGGTCCCATCGCGCCTGGAGCATCACGAGCGCCGGGCCGGGCGGGCCGACCAGCGTCACGGAGTCGATGCCGAGGCCCGACTCGACGAGCCGGGCACGAAGCATGTGCTGCTCGAAGTTGACCCGGAGGTCGAGCGGCCCGTCGAGGTCGCTCTCCAGCTCGAGGATGCGCCGTGTCGCCCAGTCCGCGGCGACGGCGGAGTCGGGTTCCACTTCGACAACGACGCGTTGGAGGGGCCCGCCGGTCCAGCTGCGCACCTCCCACCAGCTCAGCACGAACCCCATCAGGCGATTCCCGCGTGCGTGGATCTCGAGACAGCCCTCCCGGGACAGTCCGCGCAGCAACTCCTGGGACAGCTGGCGTCGGGCAGGTGCGCCATCGCGCCACCCGGGAGTGCGAGCGGCGACCTCGGCGCGGAGCTGGATGAGCGGGGACAGCACGACCAGACGGTACCACTCCCTCTGCCTCGGGGTCAGACTCTCGCACAGGGACTCCGGTCATGCGACGATGCGCGCATGTGGCTCCCCTGCTGGTTGAGGCACCGCACGCGGCTGCCGCCACGGTTGTACGGTGTCGTGGTCCTTTCGTGGAGCGTGGCATGACCAGCACCAGGCAGTCCGGTCGGGTCTTCGCGGTCTTGGAACGTTGGATGATGGGCCTGCGGAAGAGAGAGCCGACGATGTCATCGCGATGCCGAAGCAGGACGCGGACCGCGGCTCCCCGCAGGAAGGGTGGAAAGCCGCCGGCACGGACGCTCACGGACGCTCCTCGGGGGGGCGCATGAGTGACGAACCGCAGGGCGGAGACGCTGCTGCGCGGCGCGCTGCGCGGCTCGCAAGGAGGCAGAAACGCAGAGAACGGGCCCTGTCCAAGCGGCGGGCGGAGCGAGAGTCGTCTGGACCGTCCCGTCGTCGGCGCCGTCGCGCGCCGCCCGAGGTCCAGGAATCGCCGCAGACGGTTCCGGTGTCTCCGGAACCCCCACCGACCACCGGATCGGAGAACCCGGTGGCGACGGGGGACAGCCCCGGCGAAGCGGCGGCAACGCCGGACGCTGTCGCCGCAGCCGCTGCGGGTCTGGAACCGGGATCCGTGCCGCCCGCGCCCGCGCCCGTGGCGGAACTGGTGCCGACGCCCGCAGCCCCGGCATTGCCGGTGGCGCCGGCGGCCGATGCCTCTCCAGCGGCGGCGTCCGTGCAGGACCCGCCGCCCGTCGAGAACGCTGTTTCTGAGCGTTCGGATGCCGACGCGAGGCCGATCTCGCCGCTGCGCAAGCGGTATCGCGGGCGACCGCCGCTGCGATGGAAGGATCCCCGCAAGAGCCATCAGCAGGATGACCGGGACGCACTGCCACCGCCCCCGGAGTCGCTGTTCTCTGGTGTGCCGGCTTGGCAGATCGTGTCCGTCGGCGTCCTGCTTCTCGTGCTGCCCTTCCTCACGAAACCGGTGCATGTCGATGACGCCAACTTCCTGGCGCTTGCTCGGGGTGCTGCAGCAGACCCTTGGCGTCCGCACGACATCCGCATCAACTGGCAGGGAACCACCGAGCATGCGTTCGATGTATTGAGCAACCCGCCAGGAATCGCATGGTGGCTGGCGCCAGTGGTCGACCTCCCGGTCTGGGTCCAGCATGCGTGGATGCTCCCCTGGCTCGGGCTTGCGCTGTGGGGTGCCTGGAAGCTCGGGCAGCGTCTCACGGGGTCTCCCGCCTCGGCCACTCTGCTGCTGTGTGCCAGCCCGATTGGCTTGCTCGCGGCCCACGCGCTGATGCCGGACCTTCCTCTCCTGGCGTGCACCCTGGCGGGTACGGCTGGCCTCGTCTCCCGCCCCCCTCGCAAGGCGATTCCGTGGGCGGTACTGCTGGGTGCGGCAGCCTTGTTTCGCTACAGCGGGTTGGCGCTCGTGCCCGTGGCTGCGCTCTGGGGCTACCTCGCCGGAGACCGGCGTGATGCACTGACCCTCGGCCTTGCGGCGGCGATGCCCTTCGCCCTTCTCGCCGGACACGATCTGTTCGCCTATGGCGAGGTGCACTTCGTGGCGATGCTGGAGTTCCAGGGCGCTTCGGGCGGCGCGCGCGACGTGGCCCGCAAGCTGCTGGCGGCAGTGGCGGCCTTTGGTGGCGCTTCCCTGCTGCCGGTCCTCTGCTGGCGTCGTCCCGGTGGTGCACTTCTCGGGGGGTTCGCCGGGGCCGGCCTCGGGCTCCTCGCAGCCGGCCTGTCCAACCATGAAGGGCTGGGACTGATCGCGACCGTCCTGGCGGTGGGGGCGGGGGGTGCGTCGCTCGGAGGAGGGCTGGCAGCGGCGCTCCAGGGGCGAGACCGGGAGACTTTCTGGCTTGCGGCCTGGGGCGTGGGAGGGCTCCTCTTCCTCCTCGCGCTCCGGTTCACCGCGGCGCGATACTGGATCCCATTCATCGCTCCCTGGGTGCTGTTGTCCCTGCGAGGCGCCGGTCCTCGGCTGGTCCGGGTTGCGGTCGGGGCGACCGTCACCCTCTCTGTCCTGCTGGCCATGTCGGATCTGCGGTTGGCCCGTGCGCAGCAGAGCCTTGCCCAGAGGATCCTGACGCTGACCGAGGGGGAGCCGGGGCTGGTCGCAGGGCACTGGGGGTGGCAGCATCATCTCGAGACCGCCGGCTGGTCGGCGCTCGAAGACGATGCGGAGGTGCCGTTCGGTTCGCTGCTGGCGACGTCGGAGATCGCGTGGCCCCAGGCGCCGGCGGAAGGCTGCTTCACGGAGGTCGCGGTGCTCTCGGCGCCCCCGGCGCTCCTGCCAGGGCCGCGGGTGCACACGGCCAGCGGTGTGGCGAATCTGCATGCCCATGTCGTGAGCGGCCGACCGCCGGTCGAGACCTACGCTCCGTGGGGGCTCGGCCGTGACCCGCTGGATGTGGTGCGTCTGGAACGCAGCTGCGGGCCGGGTCTCGGCGAGCTGTGAGGCAGAATCCAGCCCCGCTCTCCTCCGACTGCCGCAGCATTGCCTCCGAACTGGGCGCATCCGGAGACACGGAGCCCGCCTGTGGACGGGTCGCCGTGCTTCAGCGCGCAGCCCGGCGGCGCGCACGGCGGAGCTCGTGGATGGAGCCCACGATGCACAGCACGTGGTGAAGCAGCAGCCAGCTCCAGCCTCGGAGTCCCAGGGATGGGCCGAACAGCACGGTGAAGGCCACGGCCGCCATCAGCCATGACATCGCGACGATCGCGCCGAGGTCTGGGGAGCGCCGCGCCAGGGGTGCCTCCGGGTCGGGGTGGTTAGCCTACCCGCTCTCCAGGGAGCCGTCTGCGTTGACCGCCGACTTCGCTGACATCGACGACCGTGGACGTCCCTTCCGGCGGCTGCATGTCTCGGAGGACGCTGCCGGCATTCGCGCCGACAAGTGGCTTTCCCTTCGTTTTTCCAGCATCTCCCGGACGGTCGCTGCGCGGCATCTGAAGTCGGGTCTCGTTGTGTCGGAGTGGCGGGCGCTCAAGGGCTCGTCTCCGGTGCTCGCCGGTGAGCCCCTGCGCATCTATGTGCCGGGGTTTGCGCCCGACGGCCCGCCCCCGCCCCTGCCCCCGGTGCTGTACGAAGACGACCGCGTACTGGTCCTCAACAAGCCTGCGGGATTGCTGTCCCATCCGGCAGGCGATCGTTTCGCCTGGGGTGTCATCGGGCTGGCCAAGCGGGCGCGTCCGGCGGCCCGTGTGGATCTCGTCCACCGGCTCGACCGGGACACGAGCGGAGTGATGGTCCTGACGAAGGACGTTGCGGCGAACGCCTTCCTGAAGGAGCGGTTCAAGCACCGGTCGTCGGAGCTCCGAAAGGTGTACTTCGCCATCGTCCGGGGCCTCGTTCCCTGGGACCAACGGGATGTCTCCGCGCCCATCGGGACCGCTCCTGACAGCCGCGTGCGGCTGCGCCGGCGTGTCGTGGCTGACGGTCTGGCTGCGCGGACCTCTTTCTCCGTGGTCGACCGTCTGGAAGAGACCGCGCTGACCCTCGTGCGATGTGCGCTCCACACCGGCCGGACGCACCAGATCCGAGTGCACCTCGAGCATGTTGGGCACGGTATCCTCGGGGACAAGCTCTATGGACAGCCCGACCAGGTGTTCCTGGATTGGCTGGACGAAGGGGCCAGTGCTTCCGTCCGGGCTCGTGCCGGGTACCCTCGCCAGTGCCTGCACGCCCGGCACCTGCGGCTTCCCCATCCAGATGGGGGTACGGTGGATCTCGAAGCACCCCTGCCCGCCGACATGCAGGCACTGTTGGAAGGTGCAGTCCCCCACTGGGATGAAGAGTCATGACGTCTACGCTGCTCGCCCTGTTCACGCTTCTCGGCTCCGCTCATGCGGTGGAGCCGGTCCCCTCCGACGTGCCGCCTGCGGCGGATCCCGATCGTTCGGAATCCGCGGGTCTCGCGCCCATGACGACGCCTGCGCCCGCCCAGCCCCTGGCGGTCCCGGCAGGCCCCCAACCCGCCCCCCTGACGGCAGCGAGGCTGCAGGCGATCCGGAGCTACAAGGCTGGCCGCCTGGAGCTGCGCGAGGAGACCGAGATCCGGGGAGGGTCGGCGTGGGTCATGGGTGGCCGGTACGGTGGAATGTGGGGCCCTGGATACGGGGCATGGGGATGGGGCGGTCCTGTCATCGTCGACCCACCAACGGCGGTCCGGACGTGGGGCATCTACCGTGGTCCGCAGCGGCTGGACGTGCCGGACTTCCTGAGCGTCGCGGGCGAGGTCGAGCGGAAGCGGAAGCTCGATGCTGCGCTCGAACGGTTGCGTCGCAGGGGCACGGGCTGGTCGGTCGTCGCAGGTCTCGGCGGTGCGGGGCTGGTGACGGGTCTCGTCGGGATGTCCTCGGTCGAGAACCGGAGAGACTTCGAGTTGTTCAACTCGCTCACGCTGGGCAGCACGCTGGTCATGGCGACGGGCTTCATTGGGACGTCCTTCCCGCGCGGGCGGGAGTCTGCACTGCGCCGCTACCCCGCGGCGACACTGGGCAGCGATGAAGCGCAACAGCTGATCGACCGGCACAACGAGATGCTCCGCACCGAGCTGGGACTGAGCGCAGCGGATGTGTGGGCGCTGGAGGCTGGGTGAGCATCGAGCAGACGCTGGACCGCGCGGCTGCATCGCTCGGTGCGGCGGCGGGGATCCTGGTCTGCGCGGGGGCCGGCATGGGGGTGGACTCCGGGCTTCCCGACTTCCGGGGAGATGAGGGGTTCTGGAGGGCGTACCCGCCGCTGAAGAAGCTCGGGATGTCCTTCCCCGAGATGGCGAACCCCGATTGGTTCTCGCGGGATCCCGCGCTCGCCTGGGGTTTCTATGGCCATCGGCTGCACCTGTACCGGGACACGATCCCTCATGCTGGCTTCGGCATCTTGCGAGACATCGCGCCCCAGGCGAGCCGGTTCGTGTTCACATCGAATGTCGATGGCCAGTTCCAGCGCGCGGGTTTCGATCCGGGGCAGATCTGTGAAGTGCACGGGTCCATTCACCACCTCCAGACGCATGGCGACTCCGACGAGGGAATCTGGTCGGCAGACGATGTGGAGGTGGCCATCGACCGGACATGCTTCCGAGCGGTCGGACCACTTCCGTGCTCGCCCACAGGACGGCTCGCCCGGCCCAACATCCTGATGTTCGGGGATTGGGGGTGGGATGACACCCGCTCGCGAGCCCAGGGCGAGCGGTTGGACCGATGGCTTCACGAACTCGGAGGAGGGGCCCTGGTGATCATCGAGCTCGGCGCCGGAACGGCGGTCCCGACGGTGCGCAATCTCTCCAACCGGCTCTTGGCACGTCGATCATCGACGCTCATCCGGATCAATCCACGGGCGTCGGCGGGCCCTGCGGGAACCCTGATGCTGCCGATGGGCGCGCGGGACGCCTGCACCGCGCTCGACGCGCGACTCAGCGGCGGATGACCTCGACAGGCGTGAAGGACCACGTGACCTCAGCCCGTCCTCCAGCGCTGCTGCCGAAGGCCATCGCGCCTCGCAGCTCGGTGTCACGTTCTCCCCGCTCCCGGCTGTAGTCGCAGACGGAAACAAAGAAACCGAGTGTCTGGCCGGGCCCGAGGGTCCCGATCTCAAGCGGGGTCTCCGGTATGCCGGGGGAACACAGATGCTCGAGGTCGAGGTCCAGGACCTCCACGACCACCTCCTCGCTGGACTCGTTGGTGAGCATGATGGCCTGCTCGTCGTATCCCTCGACGGGCATGTCCTGCTGGAAGTCGATCTCGCCCCAAGCCACCGCGGTCGGCGACGCGGACAGGCTCGTCGGGTCGCCCGCCTTGCATCCAATGCTCAGGGTACCGGCGGCCAGGGCCATGCAGGCCAGGTCGAAGGTTCCGACCAGAGGGCCAGCACCGCGTCGGGGTCGTGCTCGGACCACCATTCGCATGCCGTTCGGTATAGCACCTCGGCCCGGTCCCGGAGCAGGTCCTCATGGCTGAGGCGGCGCTCGTGGCGTCGCAGCCGGAGGAGCTCCAGCCGAAGCCGGCGGAGGAGGATGTCGGCAGGTGGGAGTCCGGGCAGAGGAAGGCCCGCTGCGAGCCAGGTTGGACCCGAGCGGGTGGGGACCGCGCGTCCGATCCATGCGGGCGCACCGCCGTGGCCGGCGACGGCGCGCGTCGGAGAGAAGTGCGGACCGAGGGGCAACTGGGCCAGAAGCCCACCTTCCCGGTTCTGCGACCACGCCATGGCCGGCGCCATGATGACGGCCGTGATGGCTTGTCTCCGCTCGCGAGATGGCTTCGGTTTGTTGCGCATTCCACGCACGATGGGCCGGATTCGGGGTGCCAGCAGCGGGGAGAACGCCATGACTGCGAAGGCCACGCGACGAACCGGCATGGGCAGGGCATGGTCCGAGAACGGACCCACGACCCGAGCGGGCGCCACCTGACCCATGTCGGGGATCCAGTCCTCTGCCTGACCGGCGAGTTCGCCATCCGGCAGCGGAGCCCAGGCCGGCTTGGGCCAGCGGCGATCGAGTGTCGTGGGTGTGTTCACCTGGAGCGCGTCGGCGGGGCCATCGATGGCCGACCAGGGCAGTCTGCCCTCGAGAATGCCGACGTAGGCTTCATGGAAGGCCCGGTCGAGGATGGAATGCTCCGCGATGCCAGGAAACGGAGGCGTGCCCCGCGCCTTCAGATCCGCCAGAGGGGACGGGTCGAAGAGCAACTCATCCCCGGCGTAGGGGCATGTCTGCGAGACCACGGATGGCCAGGCGGACTCCCATTCTCTCGGTGGCCCCCAGGTGGCATGCAGTCGGGCCACGGGCGGCGCTCAGGACGCGGTTCGGCCTGCAGAGGCCAGGTCACTCCAGCCCTCTGCGGCCTCGCGATGCAGCCGGCGCACGCGGTCGGCGAGTTCGCCGGGACCCTCGACCCGGACGTCTGGACCGAACCCCATGATCCACTGGACCAGCTCTGGACCCATCGCCACCCGCATGCAGAGCGTCACTCCCCCGTCTCCTGTGGGCTCGACCTGTTGGGTGTGGTGCCAGATCCGCTCCCGGATGTAGGGCGAGACCCGTCGGTTGAACCGCAGCGCAACGGCGATGGGCGTCCCGCCACCGATGATGCCAAACGCATCGCGGTACAGCGTGTCGGGCCGGTAGTCCTCGGGGTAGTCGAAATGCTCTCCGCGCTGGCGCTCGAAGTGCCGGAACCGGTCGATGGCAAACGTCTTGATCCGCTGCTGGTCGACGTCCATGGCGATCAGGTAGAGGCCGTGCCGGTATACCGCCAGCGTGTATGGCTGCAGCGAATAGCGTTTGGTCGGGCCCGCGACCTTTGCGTAGTGGGCCAGGGAGGGATTCTGGTACAGGAGAGCAGAGAGGACCTCATCAAGCAGGTCGGCGTCTCCGGTGTGGTCCTTCCGGTGTTCCGGCACTGCCACGAACTTGCGGTCGAGATGCTGCGCCAGCTGCTCCCGTCCGCCCAGCACGGCGAGTGCGGAGAGGGTGTCCAGCGCGTCGTCCATGTCGGCGGCGAATCCGGTGCCTTCCAGGAAGTCGAACAGCGACCGTCCGAATCGCAGGGACACCAGCTCGAGCAGGTTGAGCTGGACGCCCTGCCGTCGGTAGCTGGGGTCGAGGGACAGGCGACGGTCGGCCCCGCGGCCTTCGGACCGGACCGGCAGGTCGAGCGCCTTGAGGTCGGCAAGGTACCGACGCAGCGTGCGGTCATCCAGTGAGAACCTCGTCATCAGGTCCTGTGCCGACACGCCCCCGTGCGACTGCAGCGCCTCGAGGATGCGGACGAACTTCTGGGACTTGTTGAGGC
>JAYYRS010000482.1:0-3866 GCA_036126975.1 Myxococcota bacterium | reverse complement strand
GGATGCTCCGTCGCTTTCGTTCGGGAACGACCTCTACCGGTTCGGGGATGGCCCGGACGATGAGACCGTGGGATGACGACCCGTCGCTGGACGGAGCACGATGCACAAGCCCATGTCGCGTCCCGCCTCGGTCGGCCGGTCGCGGGCGCGAAGCGATTGGCTGGGGGCTTGCTCAATCACGTCCATCGCGTCTGGTTCGCCGACGGTCCCGGAAGCGTAGTGGTCAAGCATGCACCGCCCCATGTCGCAACGGCGCCGTCGATCCCACTGGATCCGTCCCGAGCTGCCTTCGAGGCGGCGGGTCTGCAATGGGCAGGGGCGCGGCGCGATGCACGCGTGGTGGTGCCGCAGGTGCTCGACGCGGTGCCCGGGACGCTCGTGCTGGAAGACCTGGGAGAGTTGCCGGACCTCGGGAGCTGGCTGGCTGCGGGTGGCGACGCGGGTGCACTCGATCGTCTTGGCGGCTGGCTGCGTGCATTGCACGCCGATCCGGACCCTCCGGAGCTCTGGAACGCGCCGGTCCAGCGAACGAGGCTCGCGGTGCAGTACGCGCCGGTGGCGGCCCGCCTTGACGCACTGGGCGTGCCGGACGCCACGGCGCTGGGGGCGAAGGCGAGGCGGCTGGGGGAGCGCCTCCTCGAACGTGGGGAGACATTCGTGATGGGCGACCTCTGGCCGCCCTCGGTTCGCATGGGCGGCGACGGAAGGCCCCGGGTCATCGACTGGGAACTCTGCACGCGCGGGCACCCATGCCAGGACCTCGGCCACCTCGCAGCCCATCTGTGGAGGGGTGGCGCGCGGGGCCGATGGCAACCCGGGCTGGCGCGGAGGTTCCTCGGCGCATCCGCTGCAGCGGCCTCGTCTGGAACGGCAGAGATCGCGGTCCATTTCGCGTGCGAGGTGCTGGTCAGGACCGCCGGTCCATTTCGGGCGGGGGGCCCGTATGCGGGACTTCCGGATGGGCATCCCCATGTCCGTGCCGCCATCGGCGTAGCATGCGCCGTGCTGCGCTCCGAGCAACTTCCACGAGACGTCGCGCCGGGATCGTGGCCGCGCTGACGAGTGCAGGGTTGGTCGGTCGACCGGCCCGAGCATCGACTACGGCCGCGACGCGGCCCGTCGGTGGTAGAGCAGGCTCTCGGATATGCGCTCCGCTTCGAGACTGGTGGGGTCTTCCCCGCGGTCGATGATCTGCTTGGCGAGTCTGGCTGCGAGCGGGTCTGCGGTCTTCAGGAACCGCTGCGCGATGTGCATCGCCGCGTCGAAGGGAGTCGGCTCTCCCGGCACGCCAAGCCCGCAGCGGATCAGTGCGTCCGCGGAAAGCGTCTCGCCAAACAGGATGATCTGCTTGGCGATCGCAGGCCCGGCAAGGCGCGTCAGCCGGGTGCACCCGCCCGCGGACGGAATGAGGCCATGCGACACCTCGGGCAGCCGCAGCTGTGCCTGCGGTCCCATGACACGAAGGTCACAAGCGAGCGTGAGTTCTGCACCTCCGGCCACTGCTGGGCCCTGGATCGCGGCGATGCTGATCGCAGCGCTGCGGGCGATCCTGTTGAACAGGCGCTGGCTGGGTAGGTCGAGCGCGGACAGGGGATCGGCGCCAGAGACCGCGTCGAGGTCTGCGCCACCGCAGAAGGCGCGGTCTCCCGTGCTCCGGATGACGACCACAGGTACACTGCTGGCCAGCTCGTCGAAGCCCTTCTCCAGGGCGGTGATGTGTTCCTGGTCATAGGCGTGTGCCCGCTCGGGCCTGTCGAGCGTCAACACGCCCACACCGGACTGGATATCGACATGAATGGCCATGCATCCCCTCCACGCACTTCGAGAATACTCCGCCGATGAATCGACGTGAGCAGGTGGTGCATGACGAGCTGGAGCCGTGCCCGTATCGGGACGGCGAGACGGCCCGCATGCCCTTGCGCTGGCAGTTCCAGCGCCTCACAGGGGCGGAGCTGGACGAAAGCCTGGCCGGTGGGGACCGGAGAGTCGGTCGGATGCTCTACCGGACGTCCTGTCCGGAATGCTCGGCGTGCGAGCCCATCCGGATTCCGGTGGATCAGTTCGTACCGACACGCTCCCAGAAGCGAGTCTGGAAGAAGAACAGGGATGTATCCATCGAGACAGGCCCAGCGACGTTCAGCCAGGAGAAGCTGGCGCTCTACAACCGGCACAAGTCGGAGCGCGGGCTGGCGCGGAACGAGACCGAGATGACGCGGCGCGGGTACGAGGGGTGGTTCGTGCACTCCTGCACCCGGACCGTGGAGATGCGGTACCGGGTGGACGGACGCCTCATCGGAGTCGGCATCCTCGACATGGGCGAGCAGGACACATCAAGCGTCTACTTCTTCTTCGACCCCGATGAGAGCCGCCGCTCGCTGGGCGTGTTCTCGGTGATGGTCGAGATCGCCTGGCTTCGCTCCCAGGGCGGGCGCTTCCACTACCTCGGCCTCTACGTCGAGGACTGCCGTCATTTGATGTACAAGGCCGGCTATGGACCGCACGAGCGGAAGGTCGGAGCGGCCTGGGAGCGCTTCGGTGACCCTGCCGACCCCACCCCCCAGCCGTGATAGGTTGACGCCATGTCTGGGCGACCGCCGTGCGCAGGGCTCTGGAACACGCCGATGGTCCACGTCGATGGTGACGTGACCACATGCTGTCTCGATGAGCATCTCGAGAACCGGTTGGGCAACCTCCGGGACCAAGGGCTCGCTTCGATCTGGGACGGCGCCACCATCAATGCGTGGCGCCTGGCGCACATCGAAGGCCGGTTCGCCGAGAGCGGGCCGCTCTGCCCCCGCTGCAACTGGCGGAGCGCGGGCGCCTACCCGGTGGACAAGGTAGACGCCTGGCTTGCCGCGAAGGGCCTCGCCCCCCGCGGCAGGAGGCCATCGTGAGCGCGGCCATCGAGACCCGTTCCATGCGCAAGGTCTACCAGACCCACTTCTGGTCCAAGAAGCACGTGGCACTCCATGGACTGGATCTTCGGGTCGAGCGGGGGGAGATCTTCGGCTTTGTCGGCCCCAACGGCGCGGGCAAGACCACGACGATCAAGTGCCTGGTCGGTCTGCAGTCCGTCACCACGGGCTCGGCGACGCTCCTGGGCAAGGCGCACACCGAGTCCGGTGCGCGCCAGAAGCTCGGGTTTCTGCCGGAGCGGCCGTATTTCTACCAGCATCTCAGCGCGCGTGAGCTGCTGTTGTTCATGGGGCAGCTCACCGGCGTCGCCGGACCACCGGCGCGGGTCCGGATCGAGCGGCTGCTTGAGCGGGTGGACCTCGTCCGCTTCGCCGACGTGCCGCTGTCGAAGTACTCCAAGGGCATGCTGCAGCGGGTGGGCCTGTGTCAGGCACTCCTGCACGATCCGGACCTCGTTGTACTGGATGAGCCGATGAGCGGGCTCGACCCCATGGGCCGCGCGCTCGTCAGGGATGTGATCCTCGAGGAGCGGGCCGCAGGCCGGACCGTGTTCTTCTCCAGCCACATCCTTCACGATGTCGAGACCCTCTGCGACCGTGTGGCCGTGCTGGTCCAGGGGCGCCTCCGGGGCGTCGGCACCGTCGACGAGCTGCTGGGTGACACCGCAGCCCAGGCGGAGGTGCGGATCGAGGGGACATCCCCCGAGGACCTTCCGGTCCCGCCGGTGCGCATCGATCGGGGCGTCGCGACCTGCCGCGTGCCGGCCGAAGGCCTCGACGCTCTGCTCGTGGCTGTGCGGGCCGGGGGCGGGCGGATCCTCGAGGTCGGTCGGGCGCGTCGGACACTGGAAGACGTCTTCCTCTCCGAGGTCGAGCGCGACCGACCGGTCGATGACAAGACCCTCGGAGTGCTCGCATGATCCGCGTGTATGCCGTTGCGCTCAACACCTT
>JAYYRS010000481.1:0-3090 GCA_036126975.1 Myxococcota bacterium | reverse complement strand
CCAGGTGTTTCCGGCGACCTGCTCCGACAGCTGCGTGTTTCGGATGATGACGAGGATCCACCCCACGAGCAGAGCGATCGTGAGGACCTCCGCGACCACCCCCAGCACGATGGGAAACGTGATCGACCGAAAAGACTTGGGCACGCGCGCCACGGCATGGCCTCCCGCCGCAGCGTACCGTGTGGGCGCACGACACGACGTGGCACACTTCCCGACGACGCAGGAGCGGTCATGGAGGTGGACGTCAGCCGGACCTTGAAGCGGCGCCCGGCAACCGGGCTTCTGCGCCAGGGTTGCCTGCTCCTGCTGCTCGGGGTCTTCCTCCTGTGCCTGGTGGTCTCGTCACTCGTCACAGGGGCGCTGCTCTCGAATGGTCCGGTCGTCGCCGTGGTTGCCTTCTTGCTCGCGACGGCGACGACCCTTCCATACGGGCTGCTGCTTCTCTGGATCGACCGAAACGAGCAAGAGCCGATTCTGCTCGTCCTGATGGCCTTTCTGTGGGGAGCCAACGTCGCCACGGCGGTCTCGCTGGTGTTCAACACTGCCTTCGGCATCCTCATGGTGTCGCTCGTGGAGGATCCGACGATTGCGGACCAGCTCACCGCGTCCTTGAGCGCACCGTTCATCGAGGAGCTGACCAAGGGCTCTGCGGTCATGCTGCTGTTCGTGTTGTTCCGGAGGCACTTCGACAACGTGCTCGACGGGATGCTCTACGGCGCGTTCATCGGGTTGGGGTTCGCCTGGTTCGAGAACGTCCTGTACTACGCGGAGGCGGGTTCGGAGGGACCCGTCAGCATGCTGAAGCTGACCTACCTGCGGGGCATCCTCAATGGCGTGACGTCCCATGCGGCCTACACCGCGCTCACCGGTCTCGGCTTCGGCCTCGTGCGGGTGGTCCGGCGAGGCCTCCTTCGGTGGGGCCTGGTTCCGCTGTTTCTCGGCCTCGCGATGTTTGCCCACTTCGCGTGGAATACCCTGGTGGGACCGGTCGTCGCCGCGACGGGCGCACAGACCGAGCTTTCAGTGTACCTCGGATCCCTCCCGCTTGCGGTGGCCCTGCTCCAGGCGCCCTTCGTGCTGCTCCTGTCGGTCGTCGCTGTCGCAAGCTGGCAGCATGAAGCGACCCTCATCGTCCGCTACCTCGCCAACGAGCCGGTCCTGGTGGTGGCGCCAGGAGAAGCGGAACGACTCGTGCCCGCCCGCACCCGACTGGCCTTGTACGTGGACACCCTCTTCCGCGCGGGCCCCCTCCACACCTGGAGACTCCGCAGGATGCAACAGGACCAGATCAAGCTGGCCTTTGTGAAATGGCACCATGACCGCGACGAAGAGACCACATGGCCCTATGACCAGGACGCCGATGTCATCGCGCTTCGGGACCGGATCCGGCGCCGGCGGTCCCGGCTGGGCTGACCTGCCGTACGACTGCTGCCCCGACTGCATTGACGGGGAGCATGAGTCCGCTGCAGACCAGCGCCGCGAGCACCGTCTCCATGGTCGGGAACCACGCGGTCACCAGCAAGAGGACGACGCTCATGCTTCGAAAGCCCGTCATGACCGCCACGGTCCCCCGGGCCCGGACGTTGCCGCTCGAGAGCACACCGCCCGCCAGGAGTCCGACGACGGGTGGCGCGAGCGCCGCCAGGACCAGGACTGCGGGGACATCCGCGATCCTGCGGGCCTCCATGGCCACCCCGATGACAACGGCCAGCGCGAGGACGACCTTCGTGCCCTTGTCGAACCAGCTGCGCGCCAGCAGCGCTGAGACGGGATGCCGGGCCCGCCACGCCACGGCCAGCGCGAGGGGGAGAAGCTGAAACAGGACGATGGACCGGACCAGTCCCGAGACCGGGACGTCGGAGCCAGCCCCCACGATGCCCATCACGGAAGCGATGGCGGGCGTGAGAACCGTATTCAAGACATTGCTCACGGCCATCAACGAGACTGCGAACGGGACATCGCCACCGGATTTCTGCACGAGCACTGCACCCACCGGCCCCCCGGGGGCAGCGGCGACGAGCAGGACACCGATGGCATAGGCACGGGGCAGCTGGATCGCGTCGACGAATCCGAACACCACCGCAGGCACCACGAGGTAGTTGACAAACAGCGCTGCGACCAGCCGACGCGGCCGCCGAAATACGCCACGCAGGTCCGCGGTCGTCACGTCGAGCCCCACCGCGAGCACCATGAACACAACGAAGATCGCGGCGCCGATTTGTTGGGCCTGGAGCTGGGCGGTGGGGTCCATTCCTCCGCGTCATCACACGGCGGGGTCGCATGCACCACCAACCGGGCCCGATGCCATCAGTAGTCGGTGCATCGTGTGCGATGGAATGCGGGCAGTGCGTCGCCCTGCTCGACGGCACGGCGCCAGAGGAGGTTGTCCACGAGAAGCGCGTCCACGAAAGGGAAGCGGGGCCGGAGGGCCGCAACCAGCTCGTCGGCCGCGACGACGGTCGCCGCGCGGATTGCCGCCTCGTCCGGAGCGTTCCGCGCCAGCGGTTCTCCCGCCTGAATGCGCGCGGCGAGGTCGCCCGCCAGCAGCAGGGCACCCTCCCCGCGGAGAATCTGGGGCAATCGGTAGTCGGCGAATACCGTCAGCTGGGACATTCCCGTCATTCCGGCGCGCCCGGCAGCCCGCTCCCGGGCGTGAAGCATGGCGACGCACAGCTGTGCGCGTTTGCGAAACGGCAGTTGACGACCGCCGAGACTGCGAACGTCCTCCCAGCCAGGCATCGCCTTGACCAATGCGTCCACCAGCAGGACCGCATCGCCACGACCCGACGCAAGGAGCCCGAGCGGACCACCGTGACGCTGGTAGGCACGGCCGAGCTCCTTCAGCCCTCGCAGCCGCTCTGCGGCCATGGGCAGCGGTCCATGACCCGGCGCCGTGGGGAGGAGCCTCTCGAGGTCTGCCGCACCCATTTCCGCGAGATGGTCTCCGTCCGCCATCGGCTCCCCGTGTCGGGCCGCCGCGCCGAGGCTCGCCATCACCCCGAGCGCTTCATCGTCCCGCCCCACGACCTCGCCATCGACGAGGGCGGCCCAGCGGACACAGCCCGGCTCCGGATAGTAGCTGAAATTCAT
>JAYYRS010000480.1:0-2973 GCA_036126975.1 Myxococcota bacterium | reverse complement strand
TGACGCCCAACAGATGGATCCGGTCGCCGTAATGCTCCTGAAGGGCTGCGATCTCGGGCACCTCCTGACGGCAGGGGCCACACCATGATGCCCAGAAGACGACCACGACCGGGGCGCCGCGCCACGCATCGAGACTGACGGCCTCGCCGGAGAGCGAGGCTGCCTGGATGTCCGGTGCGCGCCGTCCCTCCTGCGGCCCGATCTCGGGGCTGTTGCAGGCCAGCAGCGCCATGAGCAGCCACGTCCGCATCGGTCGCACGTTAGCACGCGCACGGACCCTGGGGCAGTCGCCCCGTGACCGAACGGGAGCCGTCCATGCTGCTGGACCTCGCCTGGACCCTCAGCCGACCCCTCTTGTTCCAGATGGACGCAGAGGAGGCCCACCGATTCATACTCTCGCGTCTCGAGGCGACGCCTCGGCTCGCTGCCGCACTGCTCGGCGCGATCGCGCACGAGCCAGACCCCGACCTCGCTGTGCAGGTCGGCCCGCTGCGCCTCGCGGGTCCGGTCGGTCTCGCCGCCGGTCTGGACAAGGACGCCGAGGCCGTGCCGGTGTGGCCTGCCCTGGGGTTCGGATTCGTCGAGGTCGGCACCGTGACGCCCCGCCCACAGGACGGCAATCCCAGGCCAAGGATGTTCCGCCTCAAGGAGGAGCGCGCCCTGATCAACCGCATGGGATTCAACAATGGCGGCGTCGAGGCAATGCGGATCCGGCTGCAGACACTCCGCGAAGCCGGTCGCTGGCCGTCGGTGCCGGTCGGCGCCAACATCGGAAAGAACAAGGACACCCCGAATGACGAGGCAGAGCGTGACTACCTGCAGTGCGTCGTCGCACTCTCGCCGCTCGTCGACTACTTCACGGTCAATGTCAGCAGCCCAAACACCCCCGGACTCCGTGCTCTCCAGGAACCGGAGCGTCTGTCCGGTCTGCTCGAAACGGTGATCGACGCGGCTCGGCCTCGGCCGGTCTTCCTCAAGCTCGCCCCCGATCTCGAGCCCAGTGCCCTCGCCGAGGCCGTCGATGTCGCCGTGCAAGCTGACTGCACGGGGATCATTGCGACCAATACGACCATCTCCCGTCCCGGGTCGACGGGCCGGCTCGACGAAGGAGGGGGCATGTCGGGCGCCCCGCTGTGGCCGCTCGCCTCGGAACGCGTCGGCCAGGTCATCGACGCCGCAGCGGGCCGGGTTCCTGTCATCGGCGTGGGTGGAATCCACACGGTCGAGCAGGTCGAGGAACTGCTCGAGCGCGGCTGTCACGCCGTCCAGATCTACAGCGGATTCATCTTCGAAGGTCCTGGCTTGCCCAGCAGGCTGCACCGCGAGTTGCACCAGAGAAGGACCGCCCGGCCCGTGCTCCCCTCCGGGGCCACATGAACCGCCTGCTGGCGATCCTGCTCGCGGGATGTGGGCCCCGACAGGTTCCACCCCATCTGCGCCCGGAGCCCACGGCAGCAGCAGTGGCGCCCGCTGCCGACCCGCCGCCTGCAACACTGGGGGACGCCGCAACGCAGCTCGTGGCGGGAGACCCCCTCGTCCGACGCGCCCAACCGCGGGAGTCTGGACACTGGCATGCGGTGCCGGCGCCGTCCGGCCTGCCAGAATGGGCGACCGTGGCGCGGAACCCAAACGCCTCCCCCGCCGCGTGGTACGCGGTGGAGCAGCGGTCACCCGGCACGCTCGCTGTCCCCCTCGCACGCGGCGGAAGACTTGCAGCGCTCGAGGTCGTTCTCGCGAGCACCCGCAACGATGCAGCCCTCGCGCTCCCCTGGCTCGGGCCCGTTGTGCGGGATGGCGCACCGCTCCCCGCAGCGTCGCGAGCACCCCTGGCATGGCTCGCCGGACCGGCCGAGAACGCGGCGGAGCGTGCCCTGCGTGTCGCGGAGCGCAGCGTCCTCCTGGGCTGGCTCGACGCCCCTGACCTGCCCATCACCGCCGCAGTGGCCGCATTCCGCCCAGGAATCCATGACCGGCTCACCACCTCTCCCCCCGGCGCCCTGCTGGTTGCCCGCGCGGAAGACCGCCGGTCTCCGGAGCGTGGCGAACGGGGCCAGCACGCGCTTGCAATGGCGACAAGGCTCGCGCTCCTCGGGGCCGCCGCGGATCGCGACGCAGAGCAGGCGCGACACGCAGACATGCTTGCAACGCATCGGACGGACGAGGACGATCTCGACCCGATCGGTAGGCTGCTGACCTCCGCAGCAGCCGATCTGACGGCCAACGCGGGCGACGACCGCAGCACCGGTCTGGCACTGGTCGCACTGACGGCGTCGCGCCTGCGCGGCAGCTGCCGGGACCTGCCCTGCACGGGTCTCGACCGGATGCAGACCCTCGCAGCGGCAGACCGGTGGAGCGCTGGGGCGTCCGCCGCTGTCTGGCGTGTCATCGCGCTGAAGAGCGTGCTCGACCGGCTGGACGTGGCCAGGGACCGTCCCAGCTTCCCTTCTGCCGTCGTGGACCTCGCCGATGTCCTGCTCGGTCTGGGCGCGAGCACCGTGCCGGAGCGTCTCATCCGCGCCCGGCGGCCCGATGCGGCGGTTTGGCTCGCTGTCTCCCGCGCCGCAGATGGCGGAGATGGAACGGCGTGGGAGGACGCGCGGGCAGCGCTGGCCGCGCAGCTCGTCGAGGCCTGCGATGCGGCGCTGGCGACCACACCCTCTCCCGACGTCGAGGATGGATTGCGACGAATCCGAACGCGCGCCCTGGCGCATTGACCCGGGCTCCGCCTCCCCATCCACCGCTCTGGGGCGGGGCGGCTCCATGGGCCGCCCGCGGTCATCCGCCGGTCCAGTCTCCCGCCTGGCCGCCCGGTCCGTGGGGCGTCGCGCGAACCTGATCGACTTCCACAACTGCCATTGGGAAGGGACTCTGGCGGTTGACGCCGACGAGGACATCCCGTTCCGCGGATTTCGCGTTGACGCAATCAGTCCGCCTGCATACGTGCGGGACGCTCTTCGGGGGGACCACCCCCAT
>JAYYRS010000479.1:0-4273 GCA_036126975.1 Myxococcota bacterium | reverse complement strand
GAGCCCCCCCCGCCGGGCCCGGCCCCGGTGATAGGGGGAGGCGTCGTGATGCCGCCGGCGGCGGCGCGCGAGCCCCCCCAACGCCTCCTCCATGGCGGCGTCAGGCAGCCCAGCCTCCCGCAGCCGGGTCTCCAGGGCATCGGCGTCGCCGCCGCTCTCCGCGGCGTCTCCCAGCTCCGCACGGAGGCCCTTGATCTGCTCCCGTAGGAAGTATTCGCGCTGCTGCTTGTCCATCTTCCGCTGAACGGCCACCTCTACTTCCTGGGTGATGGCCCGCAGCGCCAGCTCGCGGCCCACATCCACAAGCGCCCTCGCGAGACGCTGGTCGACTACCGGATCGCCGAGGTAGGGAAGACGGTCCGGATACGGAAGCGTCAGGTTCGCGGCCGCGTGGTCGGCGAGCCGCCCGGGCGTGACATCGAGGTCGGCCACCCGGGCCAGGGCCGGCGGCCCGCTCTTCCCTCCTTCGTGAAGGGTCCGCAACGCGCCGCGAAGCTTCTGGGACAGGATCTGTACCTGCTCGGCATCCTGGATCCGGTCATGCAGCTGGCGACCCTGCGCGACCAGCGCGCCGTCGGTCGTTTCCTGGAGCTGGTGGACAGCACGCCGTTCCTGCCCTTCAAGCAGTACACGCACCGTGCCGTCGCCGAGCCGGACGCTCTTGAGGGCCACGGCAAGCGTCGCGGTTGCCGTCAGTTCCGCGACGCCCAGGTCGTCTTCATGGGGGTCCGCCTGGGCCACGACGAGCAGTGGTTGGCCCGTGCTGAGATGCCTCTCGATGGCGGCCACGGCGTGGGGACGGGACACCTGGACCCGGTGGAGCATGCCGGGAAGCAATACGGTGTCGCGGAGCGGGAGGACGGGCAGGAGGGCGCGCATGCCGGGCTGCGTAGCGCGGCGGGCCGAGGGCGGCAGCCTTCCCGTGGGGCACCATGCGGTTCGCGCGGGCTACAATCGAAGGGTCGTCGGGCGCGGGAGCCCCGCGGCAGGGCGCGCTGTCGGGGCGCGCATCTCCCCCAGCCCGGGTGTGGCCGTGCCGCCTCGCCGCTTCGGACGCTACGAGCTGCTGGAGCACCTCGCAACGGGGGGCATGGCGGAGGTCTGGCTGGCGAGGAGCTTCGGCGTTGCGGGCTTCGAGAAGCGGGTCGTCATCAAGCGCATCCTTCCGGGTCTGGCCCGTTCGCCACGGTTCGTGCGCCTCTTCGTCCAGGAGGCTCGAATCACGGCCGGTCTGGTGCACCCCAACATCGTCCAGATCTACGAACTCGGCCGTGTGGGCGATGACCACTACATCAGCATGGAGTTCGTGCACGGGCGGGACCTGACCCGGGTGCTTCGTACGCTCCGGCAACGGAGCGAACGCATGCCCGTCGCGCTCGCGCTCTACACCGTCGCCGGGGTCCTGCGCGGGCTTGCACACGCGCACGCCATGACGGACCCCTCTGGCCGCCCGCTCCGGCTGGTGCACCGGGATGTGAGTCCGCACAACGTCATGGTGAGCTTCCAGGGCGAAGTGAAGCTCTTCGACTTCGGGATTGCCCGTCTGCTTGGCGAAGCACCGGATGAGCCCACGGCGGGACGCCCGGGTGGCGGCAAGTTCGCATACATGGCCCCGGAGCAGGCCCGAGGGGAGGCCATCGACCGCCGGTGCGATGTCTACTCGGCGGGCTTGGTACTGCTGGAGCTGCTGACGGGCAAGCGGGTGTTCGATCAGGCGGACCCCGCTGAGAAACTCGCTGCTGTGCAGTCTGGAAGCGTCCCCGACATCGAAACGCTGCGGCCAGACCTGCCGGCGTCCGTCCGCGTGGCAGTGGCGCGGATGCTTGCGGCCGACCCATCGGAGCGCTTCGCCCGGGCGGAAGAGGCGGAGGAAGCGATTCGGGCCGCGCTCTACGAGCTGGGTGTTCCTGCCGACGCAACCACCATGGCGGACTGGATGCGCAACACCTGCGGTCCCGTGGCGCCGGCGGGCGGGCAAGGCGTCGACGTGGCCGGCCTCGTGGAGGAAGTCAAGCGTCTGCGCCTCGACGAGGGCGATGGCATGGCCAGCGAATCGGGTTCCCGTTCCGAGACAACGGCCTCGGGTCTCGATGACCTCCGTGCGGCACCCGGCGAATGCAAATCTGTCGTGGTTCTCGCAGCGGACGTCCTTGGCATGACCGACGCATCGGCACGGCTCGACCCCGAGCACGTCGTGCGACGCCATCTGCGACTGCTTCGCCGACTCCGCCAGAGCGTGGAACGCCACGGGGGGACCGTGGACAGGTTCCAGGACGATTCGCTGGTCGTGCTGTTCGGGCTGCCGCGGACGGGAGAGGACGATCTGTACCGCGCGCTCGCATGTGCCAAGGACCTGCAGAAGCAGGCGGTTCGGCTCGGGCGGGCGGGGATGTCGATTCGGCTCGCCATCGGGATCCATCGGGGCGAAGTCACGCTTGGCCGGTCCCGGTCGCGTCGGCTGCGCTACCTTTCCCGGGGCGACACGGTGAAGCTGGCCCGTCGCCTGAGCCTCGAGGCCGATGCCGGCGAGGTCCTCGTCAGTGACGCCGTCGCCGAGCTGTGTCGCGAGGGGTGGACGCTTGAGGCGGGCCCCGCACTGCGTGAACGCAACGGGCGGGTCCCGAGCCCCAGCTGGCGGCTCGGCCCGCGCCAGCGGCAGCGAGAAGAGCGGAGCGGTCGCTGGGTCCCCCGAGGCCACGAGAGCGCGATGCTCGGCGCGGCACTCTCCTCCTTGTCGGAAGGAGCGGGAGGCGTGCTCTGGATTCGCGGCCCCGCGGGGCACGGCAAGAGCCGTCTGCTGCGGGAGCTGCGCCTGCGGGCGCGCCGTCACGACGTGCCGCTGTATGCGGGACGGGCAACGGCCTACGGCCGCGACCGGCCCCTCGCCCCCTTCCGGGACGTGGTAGCGGAGTCGCTTGGCATCGAGCCGGCGGCGCAGCCCCGTGTCATCCGTGAACGGCTGCAGGCGCTGACGGAGTTGGGGTTGGGTCCGCGCGACCGCCGGATCCTCGGCGGACTCTTCGCGGTGGACATTGGCGCACGGGCGCCCCGTGGGCGACCCGGACAGGTCGCGGATGCAGCCGTCGCGTTCGTCCGGGGACTGTGCGCAGAGCGTCCGCTGCTGATGGCGTTGGAGGACGTCCAGCACCTTCAGCCAGAAGAACAGGCGCTTCTCGGCCGCGTCATCGAGTCCTGTGCGGACCGGCCGGTCGTGTTCATCCTCACCAGCCGGGAGGAACCGGACCCGTGGGTGCCCGCGCCCCGGTGGTTCGTCCAGCTGGACTCCCTGGACGCAGGGCGCCTTGCAGCGGTTGCGGCCGATGCCGTCGGTGCGCGGACCGTCGGCGCAGGCCTGAGGAGCGTGATCTCGACCACCTGCGAGGGAAATCCCCTCGATGCAGAGGCGGTGGCGCAGGCGCTGGAGGCCGCTGGGCGCCTGGAGTGGACGGGCGCGGTCGTGGAGCTTCGCGACCGGGAAACGCCGCCGTCGCTGCCGCCCGGTCTGGATGGATTGATCGCAGCGAGGGTGGATGCGCTTCCTGCGCGCGCCAAGGCCGCGCTGCAGGTTGCGGCGACAATCGGGCCGCGGTTCACCCTGGCGCTGCTGACGGCCGCCACGGGCTCCGACAACATCGACTCCATCGTCGTTGAACTCTCCCGGCATCATCTCGTCCGCTCGGATGAGGATGGCACGGTCGCGTTTGTGAGTTCGCTCGTGTGGGAGGCGGTGCGGCGGAGCATCCTGGCTGCCCGGCAGCGGGACTGTCATGGAATGGTCGCCCACGGCATCGCAACGCTGCACCGGGACAACCTCGATGGCCATCGACTCGTGCTTGCCCGTCATCTGGCACGGGCAGGACGGAGCCGTGACGCTGCTGACCAGGCGGCGCGCGCGGCGACGCAGCTCGAAGACCAGCAGCTCGTACACGAAGCGGCGCGGACGTGGGCCTGGGCGGTGCGTTGGCTCGGGGAAGACGACACGGCTCCACCGCCTCCGTCCGAGGAGGCCTGGATTCGACTGCGAGCGGGGGAGACGTATGCGCTGGCGGGAGAGCCGGGGCGGGCCGAAGTGCACCTTCAGGTTGCACTCGACCTTGCAGAGGAGGCGATGCTTGCGGAGGCAGAGGTGCGCGCGCATCTCGGCCTTGGGCTCCTCGCTCGCGGTCGTGGACAGGCGACGAAGGCGCGCCGGCATCTCGAGGCGGCGTGGCAGGTCGTCGCTCCTCGGGTCGCGGAGCGCGCGGGGCAGGACTGGGAGCAGGACGTGGCCGTC
>JAYYRS010000478.1:0-9137 GCA_036126975.1 Myxococcota bacterium | reverse complement strand
GCGCTCGTGTCGGCGCTGTCGCAGAGCAACGGCGGTCGTCTTCGCCGAACCCACCTGCGTGGCGTCCACACCTCGCCGCGTACGCGGCGAGGCCTCCAGGTCCGAGATCTCGCGGGCATCGGGTACGCCGAGGGCCTCCGTCTGTCAGCGGCGCTGTGCGCCGAATGGGACTACCCGGAGCCGGCACTGGTCCTTTCCAGCGAAGGGCCGAGTGCGGTACTGCTCGACTATCGGCGGTGTGGGGCCGAGGGATCCCCGGCCGTCATCTACGTCGATACCGATCATGAAGTCGACGGCCGGCCGGCGGAGTGGACACTCGCGTTGGACGTCGGCCGTTTCCTGGCCGCCCTGTGCTACGCGCCCGGGCGGAGCCAGGTCGCTGTACCGGTCGGGGTCGACCTGCCGGTGCTCGAAGCCGCGTTGCGCGCCGCGGGGGGATCGGGGACCGTGAACCAGGACTACGAGGGAGGGCGGAGCCTCGCCCTCGTGGATGTGCCCAGCCGAGAGCCGGGGATGGCGCGACTCCGGAGCGTGCCGCTGCGCCGTCCAGACGGTACGAGGTGGTTCCCGGAACTCTCCGGCCACGCCTGGTTGGTGGAGACTGCCGCGGTGCCAGCTGCGGCCCGGACCCTCTTCGAAGACCTTGAACGCCGCCTCGGCGTGCCCTTGACCCGACTCACCCCATGATTGACAGGCCCGTCTGCAGGGCCCCCTGGAGAAGACCATGCGTACTCCCCGCCTCGTGACGACCATCGCGGTGTTCTTCTCGCTGAGCGGTTGCTCAAGCGAGCCCCAGACCTCCTACTGCGAGGCCCTCTGCGACTGGGCCGTGGAGTGTCACGCAGCCGACAGGGACGTCGACGCCGCAGCGCTCCAGGCGGAGTGCATCGCCGCCACGGAAGCGTCCGACCCTTCCTGCGCGGACGCCGCCTCTGGGCTCGGCCCGGCCGATGCGAAGCTGACCAGCGAGTGCACGGACGCCATCGCCGCCCAGCAGACGGCGGGGGAGTGTGCAGCGTTCACGGGCCGGATCGATGAGCAGGCCCAGGAGCTGGCGCCAGCGGAGTGCGTCTCGCAGGGAACTGGCGCGCAGGACACGTTCGACGCGGCCCGGGACGCGACGGCAGAAGGCAATGACGAGATGTGCGAGCGGTTTGCGGACACCTTCTGCCAGGCCACCGACGTGTGCGTCCGCGCGGAGCTCGGCGCCGAGGTCGACGCGATCATCGAAGCCGTTGGCTACAGCCCCTACGAGAGCTGCCGCACGAAGACGGACTCGAACACCCAGGCCTGCCTTGCAGAGGCGCAGTACGCTCCGGGAGAGTCCATCACGGACCCCAACGCCCAGCGGGAATTTGCGCGGGAGTGCCTCGGCGACTTCGACGCGGTGACCTGTGACCAGCTTCTTGGCGGGCAGCTGTCGCCAACCTGCGCGGGCGCCCTCGAGGATCCGACGGCCTACACCGGTGCATTGGCGAGCGTGCTGACCGAGTTCCTGCCCACGGGACGCTGAGCCGAAGCGGTCCTGTCGGGGGTCGGTCGGTCCGCTGGCCGGCCCCGGGGTTGCGGCGTGCCCAGAAGCAGCCCGGCCCGAGGCGGGTACGGGAACATGGACGGCAGCAGGGAGGCCGTCAGGGCAGGAACACGTGCACCGCGCCCGCCTCGGTGCGCCGCGCCACCTCGGTGGTGGGGAGACCTGCCGCGACTCCGCCGTCTGCGGATACTGCGATGGCGTCCAGCGGCGCCGCGGGGGTCGCAGCGGTGACCCAGGTGGAGGCATCAATGGAAGGATCGCCGCCGGACCATCGGGCCGCATCGGCGCCTGCGAGAACGTAGGCGCGCGAACTGCCGTTCCGGTAGGGCACTCCGAAAAGAAGATCGCCCTCCACGGACTGGAGGCCATCGCCCGCGCGGGCGAGCCCGGTGCCGCCGGTCCACGTCAGGTCGGCCGTGCCGGCCGACACGGTGCCGCCGAGGGGCGCATCCCCCCACCACAGGTGGACCGTGCCTTCGTTGGTCTGTCCGATCTCTCCGCGGAGTGCTGCCACGGCGATCTCTGCTCGCCCGTCACCGTCAAGATCGCCCGGCGCGGCGATCTCTGCGCCGAAGAGGTCCCCCTCGGCCGCGCCGGTGAACTGGGCCCATGATGCCTGCACGACGTCGCCTTCGGCCACATCGTCCGCGGCGATCAAGTACACGACGCCGTTGCCTGTGAGGCCGGCGGCGCTGCTCCCGCTCGACCCGATGGCGAGGTCGGGCAGTCCTTCGACGTCGAGGTCGCCGAGCAGCGTTGGGGGGCCCTTGCCCATCCGTTCGTTGAATCCGCCCGTGATCCGGGCGTCTGCGTCTTCGACGGATCGGGTCCCGTCTGAAAGGCTGCTTCCGTGGAAAACAGCGACGAGTCCGGCATTGTCGTAGGCGGTGTCGTCTCCGGACGCGGTGATGAAGAGGTCGGCGAGGCCGTCGCCATCCACGTCTCCGTGTCCCATGCGCTCCCCGAACCGATCGCCGTTTGCGCGGCCCTGCAGCTGGATGCGTGCGGCCGCCTCCACGCTGCCCACCCCGCCCGGCTCGGCTGTGTCGAGGACGAAGGCGACTCCAGCATTGCTGAACCCCCCCGGATCCCAGGTGGGCGAGCCGAGCAGGAGTCCTCCGTCCGGGAGCGGTACGAGGCTCCCCTCGGCGCCGAGTCGGTCGATTGCGCGCGCGCCATCGAGTCGGGCCGAGGCATCCGATACGCCGAGTACGTGACCCCCGATGAGTGCGTCGGCTGGATAGACGAGGACCGCGCCGGCATCTCCCTCCAGTCCAGGGGCCCCGACAAGCAGGCTGCCGCCGTCCTCTGCCCAGGCAATGCTGGCTCCCAGGTCGCCACCGCGGTCGGTGCCTTCGATGCGCAGGTCTGCGGCGCCAATGCTGTGGCACTGCGATGCGGCATCTGCAGCTGTCGTGGCATCGCCCTCATCGCAGTCGGTTGCGACGCCGGCTCCATCGCCATCGAGGTCGTCGTCCGGCGTCGCTGCGTCGCAGTCGTTGTCGACGCCGTCCCAGACGATTTCCTCTGCGACGGGATTGACTTCTGGGTCTGCGTCGTCACAGTCCTCCGACACGGGAAATCCATCGCCATCGGCATCCGGGTCCTCGTCGCCGTCGTCGCCGGTGCAGGCGGGGGCCGCGCTGCAGCCGGGGTCGTCGCAGTCGACCTTCCCATCGGCATCGTTGTCGAACTCGTCATCGCACTCGCCTTCCTGGTCGCCCTCGCGTCCCGGCGTGCGGTTGCATGCTGCGAGCAGCACGGCGAGTCCCAGCACTGCACTGCGCATCCACCCTCCCGTCGGGCCAGGGTAGCCGGTCCTGCAGCGGCCGTCCGCTCCGGTCAGTGCAGCACGGTCTCCCAGGGTGGCTCCCAGACGGAGCACAGGGCGCCGTTCTCCGCATGGGCATCGATGAGCGCATCGAAGCCGGGTGCGCCAGCGAGCGTGGCGGTGTCGCCGACAGAAATCAGCAGGCAGCGGGCCCGAGTGGTCGCCACGACCCGTCGTCGTGGGTCCGCAACGAACCCGACTGTGCCGTCGGGATTGCTGCGAACCCAGCTCACGAGGATGGCGGGGGCCTCACGACCCTGGAAGGCATTGATGGTCCAGACGCAGACCTCGGGCAGGGCGGCGCGGAGCGAAGCGACCTGGGCGCTGTAGGGAGCGAGCACGGCGATGTCCTCTGGTGGGACGCCGGAGGCAAGGAGAGCGTCCAGGGCGACCCGGAGGATGAGCGCCTCGCCAGGATTCTCGAGTGAGCCGGAGATGGGGTCCCTGTGTTCTTCCAGTGCGGCACCTGCGGTATCGATCCACAGCATGGGGATGGTGGTGATCGCGGCCGGGGCGACGCCCGGTCGGTCTACGAGCCGGATGTCCGCGACGGCGGGATGGGCCCGCCATCGCGGTCCGTAGGTCGCAGCGGACAGGGCCTGCAGGGCGACAGACATGCGGTGCTGGACTTCGAGCATCGGCATCGGCAGGCCCCCCTCCTCCATGAGCCGTACAAGCATGGGTCGTCCGAGCGGCTCCGACGGGCCGACCACGACCGGGCCAAGCTGGTGGGGGTCTCCGACCAGGACCAGTCGCTGCACGTGGGGCACCGCGGCCCAGATGCCTGGCTCCATTGCCTGGGTCGCCTCGTCCACGACGGCGACCGTGGCGGGCGGCAGCTCCGGGCCGATGCGAGCCAGCGTGCCCAGCGTGGTGGCAATCACGTCGGCGGCCTCGAATTCATGGTTTCGGGCGATGGCCTGCAAGCGCCGCCGCTCGCTGAACAGCGGACCCACGCGTTCGCTGCGGGCGAGGGCCCTCTCGATGTCGCGGTCGAGGGCAGCCAAGGCGTCCGCGTACGGGCCCTCCGCAATCCGGGAGCGAAGCCCCAGCGAGCGGGCTGCCGGTGTCATGCGGCCGGCGGGTCCGAGGCGGAGCACCCGCAGTCCGCTCGCCATTGTCGCGAGCGCGAGGTGGTCGGTCGCCGCGTTGCTGTCTGCGAGCGCCCAAGGCCGATCGCCCCTCTCCACGGATGCCTCGAGCACACGGACGAGCAGACGAGTCTTGCCGGTGCCGGGTGGGCCATGGACGAGGGTCACGGGCGCTTCGCCCATCGCAACCGCGAACGCAGCCTGCTGGGACTCATTGAGGTCCTGCGCCTCGCAGCTCGGGCAGGGCGTGGGTGGCGGGCGGACGGCGCCCGGAAGCAGAACGGCCTTGAGGCCGCTCTCGGCCTCGTCGGCGCGTTCCAACGCCTGCCGCATCCGCACGAGCGTGCTGCCGTCGAAGGCCAGCGTGGTCGTGATCGGACCGTCGAGGATGTCGGCGAGAGGCGCCCCGCGGTCGACGCGAACCTCTGCACTCCGTTCGCCGACGTCGAGCACGCGGGCGTCTGCTTCCCGCCCGCGGTGCATGAGTCGGACGCGATCACCTGCGCCAATCCCCTGGTGCAGACTGCCGCGCCCGGAAATCCGGAGATGCAGGGTTCGTTCCCCGCGGCGTCTCGTCTCGTCTGCACACAGCAGCTCTGGCCATCGGACACCGGCGGCGATCTGCGCTGCGGGTTCCAGGCGCATCGCGTCCGCATGGGCCGACCGCTGGGCGGTTTCCTCCACCCGAAGCGCAGCGTGGAGTCGAGCAAGCCAGGGATGCATGCTCGGCCCCTTCTCATCCGCAGTTCATGCCACGCGAGGCGCACGTCTGGCCCCAGCAGCCTCCTGACAGACGGGACGCGCGGAGCGAAGGCTGCCGGGAGGAGGCGGACGAGGGTGTACCGCATCGACGGGGTCGACGTCGAGGGGCTACGTTCCGGAGGTGATCCTCTCCCTGCTCGCTGCGACCGCCCTCGCCGGGCCTTCGCCGGAATGCGCGCTGCCGGATGTGCTGTCTGCCCTTCAGGGGAACGGCCCTGCACCGCACGCCGTCGCCCTTGAGCCGCCCTGGGCGCTCCGGGCCCGCAGTGACCCGGCGCCGCCGGATGGCCGACCCATCCAGGGGACCCGCATGGATCACCATGTCGACTCGGAGCACTTCACCGTCGCATGGACCGATGGGCGCGGGGACGAGACCAGTGCCAACGCGGCATCGGATGCACTGGAACGCGCCTGGGTGGCCCTCGTTGACGAGCACGGATTCCGTGCGCCGGTCTCCAGCGAGGACTTCCTGTTGTGGGTCGTGTTGGAGCCGGATCTCGGCGCGGTCGGCCTGACCACCGAGTACGAGAACGGGCGCTATCCTGAGGGGTACCCCGTCATCTTCCTCGACCCGTCCTGGGCGACGGATGTCGAGTTCTGGGAAAGCGTGGTCACCCACGAATTCGCCCACGCGATCCAGTTCGCGTATCGGGACTACAGCGGGTCGTCGGGGGAGGAACGCGAGCCCTGGTACTGGGAAGCATCCGCGGAGTGGAGCGTTGCACTGGCCCGACCGGACCTCGAGGTCTACGCGGCGTCCAGCAGGCACTACGCGACGGCCACGGCAGAGCCGCATTGGGTGATGCAGGACGCCCATCAATACGGGATGTTCGTCGTGAATGCCTACCTCGAGGAGAACGTGGCCGGAGCAGGTTCGATGCGAGCGGTCTGGGAGGCCGGAGCCCGACGCGCCGACCAGGCCTGGCATGCCCTGATTGCAGAGGAAGCCGGCCGACCTCCGGCCGCTGTGTTCGGCGGCGCGGCCGTGTCGTATGCCATGGGCCAGCTCGCAGACAGCGAGCTGTACTGGCCCGCCACGTCGTCGGGCCCCGTCGAGGATGGCGCGACGGGAACCGTCGGCTGGCTCGGCGCCCGGCTCTTCGTCGCGGATGCGGATGCGACGGTCGCGGTGAACGCCACCCAGGGAGGCGTGAACCTGGCCGCCCCCGGGGAGGTCGGGCGCACGGTCCAGATCCGAGCAGGTGAGGTGCTCGCCGTGGTCGGCACGCAGGATCGAGAGAACGGGTTCGTCCTGGACATCTCTCCCCCGGTGTCGGGAGGCGGAGGAAGCAGTCCGGGCGGCGAGGACGAGCGGAGCGTCGAGTCCGGGGTCTCGTCGGGATTTGGCAGCGAGCCGGCAGCCGGTTGCGCCAGCGTGCCTGGGCGGCCGCGGATGCCGATGGGCTTCTGCTTCCTGGGGATCAGCGCGTTCGCGTGTCTCCGGATGCGAGCCACCGGTCCCTGTGCCAGTCGACATAGCGTGTGAAGCGGCGACTCGGCGGGGCTGCGAGGGTCACCGGTTCGTCGGTCACGGGGTGGTGGAACGTGATGGCCTCCGCCCAGAGAAACAGGCCCTTCTTGCTGACGTTGTCGGTATCACCTGTGTAGAGGTCATCTCCGAGGATGGGGTGCCCGAGCGAAGCGAGATGGCGTCGTATCTGGTGGTTCCGGCCGGTCTCGGGCCAGCACTGGACCCAGGTGAGCCAGCCCAGCATGTGGCTGGGCACATGCCGCCGAACGACGTAGCGGGTCCGGGCGGCGCGCCCCTCGACGGGCTCCTCGATCCGTCCCGAGCCCTCAAGGCGCCCGATCGCAACGGCGAGGTAGCGCTTCTGGACGAGACGCTGTTGGAATGCCCGGCCGAGACCGACATTCGCGCGTGCCGTCTTGGCACACACCACCAGGCCGCCGGTCCGGATGTCCAGCCGATGGACGGGATGCGGCCAGCTGAGGGCATCGGGTTCGGTGCTCTCTGCAATGACCGTCGGCAGCGCGTTGGTGAGCGTTCGTCTCTGATGACCGGATGTGCGCAGCCCTGCGGGTTTCACCACCACTGCGATGTGGTCGTCCTCGAACACCACGGGGATGGGCTCTGGCACTTCGACTGCGCGGCGACCCGATTCCGGGATGACATAGTGGAACCGGTCTCCCGCGCCGACCATGACAGGGTCGTCCCGCATGACACCATTGACGACCAGACACCCTTTGCGTCGGAGCTTCCGCGCCTGTGTCGCGCTGGCGATCTGGGGCACGACCTGGGCGGCGTAGTAGTCCAGACGTGTGGGGGCGGTGCCGTCAGGGACGACGTGCTCGGGAGTCACGGTCGGCATGGCCGGCGTCGTATCCGGTCGAGTGGCCGGCGACCGGGGATAGGCTCCATCCATGCAGACGTGCACGCTTCCCGGGACCGATCTCGCGCTCAGTCGGGTCGGTCTGGGATGCTGGACGATCGGCCGCTTGTGGTGGGGGGAGGACCACGACGATGGCCGCGCAGTTCGGACGGTCCATGCTGCACTGGACGCAGGCATCAACTGGGTGGATACGGCGCCGTTGTACGGACATGGCCACGCGGACCGACTCCTGCGCACGGCCTTGCAGGGTCGATCCGACGTATACGTGGCCACCAAGGTGGGGGTACGCTGGGAGGGGGACCATGCGGTCTCGGACCTCCGCCCGGCGCACGTGGTGGCGGACGCAGAGGCCAGCCTCACGCGGCTGGGCCGCGAGCGGCTGGACCTGCTTCAGGTCCACTGGCCCTGCCAGACGGGTACGCCCATCGCGGCCACGATGGAGGCCTTGACGCGACTCGTCGAGGCCGGGAAGGTCGGCGCGATCGGGCTGTGCAACTTTGACGCGGCCGCGCTCGCGCAGGCGCGTGCCGTCGCACCCGTGACCACGCTCCAGACCCCCTTGTCGCTGCTGCGCAGGGAGTATGAATCTCGCCTCGCTGCGGAGGTCCAGCGGCCCGTCGGCGAGCCGCCTCTGCCCGTCGCATGCCTCGCGTACGAGACGCTTTGTCGAGGTCTGCTTGCCGGGCGCTTCACGGCGCGGCCGCGCTTCCCTGACACCGACCTGCGGTCCCGGGATGACCGCTTCCGGGGCCATCGTTTCGATCATGCCCGAGCGCTGGTTGGAGACCTCGAACGTGCGGCGCGGCGCGTGGGATTGCCCGTCGCGACGCTTGCAGTCGGCTGGGTACTTTCTCGGCCTGGCGTGGCATGCGCGGTGGTCGGCGCGCGTCGTCCTGAACAGATCGTGGAGACGGCCGCTGCGGCCGGGCTCGGGAGACGGCGGACGCTCTGGTCGGTGGTCGACCAGATCGCGGCCGCGCACGGGGGCTGGCCCCGTCCACCCGGGGTAGCGGCCTATACTGGCGGATGAACGGAAGGCGAGACGCGATTGGGCGATCCGGACGAGGGTGCTGCGCCGCGAACGACCGAGCCCCGTGGGGCCCTGCGTGGAGCTGTGCTGCTGGTTGTCGATGACAGCGCGACCGTTCGCAGCGCTGCGCGACGGCTCCTGTGCGCCATGGGTGCCGTGGTGCTGGAGGCTGGGACCGTCTCCGAGGCGCTGCTCGTGACACGCCAGGAGCGGCCGGACGCCCTCCTGCTCGACCTCGGTCTGCCCGATGGAGACGGGCTCGATGTGTGCCGAGCCGTCCGGGCCGACCCCGACCCGGTCATTGCCCGCGCGCCCGTCGTCGTCCTGACCGGCTCCGACCCGCTGCTCCATCATGTACGAGCGCTGGAGTCCGGCGCAGATGATTTTGTGGAGAAGCCCTTCGCTCCAAGGATCCTGGCGGCACGGATCGGGAACCTCCTGGCGCGGGCGCGCGCGGAGCGGGATGCGGCAGCGCTCGCCGCCGAGTTGCGCCGCTATGTGTCGTCTGCCGTGGTGCGCCAGGTTCGTGAGCATCGGG
>JAYYRS010000477.1:0-9613 GCA_036126975.1 Myxococcota bacterium | reverse complement strand
ACCACCCTTGGATGTCGTCCATCAGACCCCGGTAGAACGCCGTGCGGTGCAGGGAGTGCGAGAGCGGAAGGAACACGACGCTGCGCGCCCCACGCTCGATCGGAAGCGCGCGTCGGGTCGCGGAGAGGGCGGCGTCGAACTGCCCGACGTGCTCTTGGTCAGTCGGCCCACAATGCTGGTGTCGGTCCCCCACGTGCTGGAGAGGATCAAGGCCTCCGTTGAAGCCCGTGCGACAGTCCGAGGGAAATACGCTGCATCGACGCTGCGTTGGGCCATTGGCGTCGGGCGCGCCCGCTCTTTTCTCCGGCGCCACGGGCGCCGGGTGCCCCTCACGCTGTCGGCCCAGCACGCCCTTGCGGACCGCCTCGTGTTGCGGGCGATCCGCGAGAGGCTCGGGGGCGCGCTCGAGCATGTGACCTGCGGAGGGGCATCCCTTCCGACCGATGTCGCCGACTGGTTCGAGGCCGCAGGAGTCGCCATTCGGGAAGGGTGGGGGCTGACGGAGACCTGCGCTCCTGCGACGACGAACACCTGGGCGCACACGCGACCGGGGTCCGTCGGGCTGCCGTTGCCGGGCGTCCGGATCCGACTGGCCAAAGACGGAGAGATTGAGGTCGACAGCCCCGGCAACTTCCGTGGCTACCATCGAGACCCGGCCGCCACCCGAGCGGCATTCACATCGGATGGATGGTTCCGGACCGGCGACCTCGGCAGCATCGACCCGGACGGATTCCTTCGCATCACGGGCCGCAAGCAGGCCATCATCGTCACGGCAGGCGGCAAGCACATCTCGCCCGTGCCGCTCGAGGAGAAACTGGAGGGCGGTCTCGTGGGTCGAGCGGTCGTCATCGGCTCCGGGCGAGCCCATCTCGTGGCGTTGCTCACGGTGGACCCGGACATGCTCGCGGCCCTTGCACGGGCCGGATCGTGGCCGGGGCAACCGGAGGACTGGACCGCGCGTGCGGAGATCGAAGCCGCGCTCGAGGCGCGGGTGCGACAGGCGAATTCCTGCCTGCCGCGTTTCCAGCAGATCCAGCGCTGGGCGAGGCTGTCAGCCCCCCTCTCCGTGGAGGAAGGCACGCTCACGCCCACGCTCACGGTGCGGCGGGCACGGGTCGAACAGGTGCATGCCGACACCGTCGCTGGCCTGTACGCGGCGCCGTGAGCACACGCCTTCTCCGGGTGGCATCATGACCCTGGAGGCCCCATGCTCCTGCTTCTGCTCACCGCGACCCTGGCTGCGCCACTCTGCCGCACGCCGGACGCACTTGCTGCGCTCGCAGGAGCGAACCCGACCCACGACACTCGCATCCTGTCTCCACCGCCAGGGCTCTCGATTGGCATCCGTGCCGACCAACCTTCACCGCCCGATGGCAAACCCCTCTACGGGACACCCTACCCGGACCACCAGACGAGCGAGAACTTCCTGGTGACATGGACCGACGCAGATGTCGATCCCGACGTAGCAGAAAGGACTCTCATTGATCTGGAGGATGGATGGACCGCGCTCGTCGAGGAGCAGCAGTGGCCGGTCCCGGTGAGCGGAGACATCTTCAAGCTCTGGGTCCTGCTGGACCCTGCCATGTCGGGGACCGGTCTCACGACGGAGTATCCGACGGCCGAATACCCCGAGGGCTACCCGGTCATCTTCCTGAACCCGACCTACGCCCAGGACACGACGTTCTGGCGGACCCTGGTCGTCCACGAGTTTGCCCACACCCTGCAGTATCGCCTCCGCGACTATGCAGGAGACCCCTGGGAACCCTGGTACTGGGAGGCCAGTGCCCAGTGGCAGGCAGAGCGCGCCGATCCCGACAACGATGGCCACCTGTACACCGCCGCCTGGTACGCCGAACGCCCCGGAGACCGGTACGACTCCATGACGGACTTCCACCAGTACGGGATGTTCGTCTTCAATGCGTGGCTGGAGGAGCACCAGACCGGACCGGACGGCCTCCGCCAGACGTGGCTGCTCGCGGCGGATCGCCAGGGAACCCCCTGGGATGAGATCCTCGCCGAATCGACCGGCCGGGAAGCGAGCGCGCTGTGGGCCGACTTCGCAGCCGCCTACGGCAACGGTGACCTTGCGGAGAGCGCAGGATACGCGCCCGCCGCGCAGCAGGGGATCGTCGAAGACGGCGTGGGCGGAAGCGTGGCCTACCTCGGCACGGACTACTGGTCCGTCGCCGCCGATGGGGACGTGGAGCTTCTGCTCGACGAACCCGACGCGGCTGTTCTGTCGGGTGTCGATTCAACGGGCCAGACGCTCTCCGTCCAGGCAGGGGACGTCCTGGCCGTGACCGGACTCATACACGACGGATTCGCGTCATACGTCCTGCGCCTTTCCGACGAGGACGACCACGGCGGCGACGGCGGTCCCAGCGAGGCGGAGCCCGACGGCCCCCCATCCGGCGAGCGCAGCGGTCTGGAAGACGAGCACGGAGGCAAGGCATGCAGCTCCGCGGGGGCCCCCTGGGGAGCCGCCCTGCTGGCAGTGCCAATGCTCGTGGCGCGGCGACGCTACCGGCGCGGCTGGTAGGGCCGCACCTGGACCCGGCGACCGCGTATGGTCGCGCCCTGCATGCGCTCGATGACCATCTGGACCAGTTCCTGTCGAACCTCCACAACGCTGAAGCGCTCCGTGATGTGGATTGCTCCCACGTCATTGCCCGCGATTCCCGCCTCTCCGGCGAACGCACCCACGAGATCGCCGGGACGGACGCGGGACATGCCGCCGATGTCGACCCACAGCGGGGCCCAGTTGCCCGCATGCCGCCGTGGATCCCGCTGCTTCCGCGGGTCGTTCCGGAACCCGTTTCCGCCCGCATCGAGGCTGCGCTCGTCTGGCGGTTCATCGAGGTCCGGCGCAACCTGCTCGTGGGCCATCCGCAGCAATGCGGCGACTACATCATTCGCTTCGTGGGTCTCGAGGAGCCCTTCCGCGGCCGCAACCCAGGTTGCGAGTTCGCTCTCCGACAGCGTCGCCTCGACCTCATCGACCAGGCGCTTGATCTGGCGCCGTCTCAGGTCCTCGACCCGCGGCACCGGCCGCAGCTGGACATCGACCCCGGTGTGCTGACAGATCTGGCCCATCAGCCGTCGTTCTCGTCGCGTGACGAGGCTGATGGCCATCCCGCTGCGTCCAGCACGACCGGTCCGACCGATCCGATGCACGTACTGCTCGGGCGCCTGGGGAAGATCGAAGTTGATGACGTGGGTGAGGTGCGCGATGTCGATTCCGCGGGCCGCCACGTCCGTGGCGATGAGCAGGTCGTTGGCCCCCGCCCGCAGCCGGCGCATCACGCGCTCGCGCTGCTGCTGACTGAATCCTCCATGCAGGGCCTCCACCCGCAGGCCGCGCGCGCCCAGCAGTTCCGCGAGGTCATCCACGACCTCTCGCGTCCGGCAGAAGACGATCGCAGCCTCGGGCGCTTCGATATCGAGGATTCTCACCAAGGCCGCGGGCTTGTCGTTTCGGCGCACGATGCAGGCCACCTGCTTCACCGCCGGCTGGTCGCCAGCGGTGGCAGTCCGTTCCACGGCGATCTTCACCGGGTCCCGGAGCACGTTGCGGGCGACGCGCTGGAGCCGCTGGGGAAAGGTCGCGGAGAACAGTGCCGTCTGGCGTCCCTCCGGCGTAGCCGCGAACAGGGCCTCGATGTCTTCCTGGAACCCCATGTCCAGCATCTCATCCGCCTCGTCGAGGACCACGCATCGGACCTCGTCGAGGCGGAGGCTGCCGCGGTTCAGATGATCGATGGCCCGGCCAGGGGTCGCGACGACCACATCGACGCCGCGCGTGAGGCCCTGCAGCTGGGGCCGATAGGCGGCCCCTCCGTAGATCGGCAGCACGCGAAGCCCCTGCGACCGTCCATAGGTGTGCACGGCGCGCGCGACCTGGAGGGCAAGTTCACGCGTGGGGACGATGATGAGCGCCCGGGGAGCCTTCCGGGCGGGGAGCTGCGAGATGCGTTCGAGCAGCGGCAGCGTGAAGGCGGCCGTCTTGCCCGTACCCGTCGCGGCGAGCCCGAGCACGTCCTGGCCTTCGAGGAGGACGGGTATCGCTTTCGCCTGGATGGATGTCGGCGCCTCGTAACCAAGTTCGGTGACGGCCTGCACGAGGTGGGCACCCAACCCGAGTCCGGCGAAGTCCCCAACAGGGGAGGTGTTCTCATCGCTCATCCAACGCTCCATCGCCTGCGACCCATCTCATCTTCTGCGTCGGCATTCGGGTGCGAGGCCGGGTCCGTCGTAGCCGGTCCATGCCGTTGTGAACGTGACCATCGGGTGGCGCTACACTCCGGCGCATGCCGTCCGCCCGCTACCACCGTCTTCCCTCTCGCTCCCTGGGACGTGCCGTGCACATGTGGAGCTACGGGCACTGGGGAACTCCCGTCATCGCCTTTCCGACCGCCGCGGGCATGGCGCATGAATGGGCGGCCGCCGGCGCCGTGGACGCGCTTCGACCCCTGCTGCAGAACGGATGGCTCAAGCTCTACTGCCCGGAGTCTGAAGCCTGCAGGTCGTGGACTGCCACCGATCGACCCGCCCAGGAGCGGCTCGCGCATCACGCGGCCTACGAACGATTCGTGGTGACCGAGCTCGTGCCCTGGATCTACGCCGACTGCCGGACCCCGCGGCTGCCGATCGGCCTGGTCGGCGCGAGCCTTGGGGCCACCTACGCGGCGTTGTTCGCGCTGAAGCACCCGCGTCACTTTCCCTGGGCCATCGGACTGTCGGGGCGGTACCACACGACGCCCATGCTGAACGGGCAGGGAGGCGCGGACGCCTATTTCAACGACCCCCTCGCCTTCGTACCGAATCTCCACGGCGAGGCGCTCGCGCGCGTCCGCGACCAGACCCACCTCACACTCGTCGTCGGACAGGGTCCCCACGAAAATCGGTGCATCGGCGAGACCGTGGCGCTGTCCCGGGCGCTCAAGGCTCGGCGGATCGCGCACACGCTCGACGTCTGGGGCCGGGATGTCTCCCACGAGTGGACGTGGTGGAGGCGGCAGCTGCGGCACCACGTGGGTGCGGCCATCCGACAACGCCGCGCAGGCGGATCCCCGGGTGGCCCAGTCTCCGGTCGGTAGCCACAGCCGAACGGGTCGAGGCCTCTGCCGATGTGCTCATGAAGCACCGATGATGTCGTCCGGGTCGACCGCGGGGTCGGATTCCCCGGATGGCGCTTCCATGTCCGCTTCGGAACCGGGCGGATTGGGCGCGGCCGGCGTCTCGGTCGCATCGCCAGACCGACCCCGGATCCACTCCCAGGCCCCGGAGGCCTTGTCCTTCATCCCCGTGCCCGCGCTGCGCATCCAACGGGCGACCGGATCGGCCGACTGCTTGACGCCCTCGGCGTAGCTCTCCACCGATTCCCTCCAGTAGTGCCAGGTGCTGTCCTCGGGATCATCGTCTCGCAGGGGGTAGGCGCCACTCATGATCTCGGCGTAGGCGCCAGACTCGATCCACCGGTCCAGCTCCCCCATGCGCTGCACCGGGAAGGGATGGCGACGATTGAGCAGCGCGAGGGTCTTGATCACGCTGTCCACGGCAGAGCCTCCCTCCTCGTACCGGCGCGCCTGGGAGCGAAAGGCCTCGACGCTCGCCCCTTCGCCCACCCCTCCGGCCATCCGCAGCAACGTACCGCGCACCACGTCGATGTCCTGGCACGCCAGCAGGCTCGCCCGGTCTGCAGACAGCTCCGACTTCCGGTCCCACTCAAGCATCGCCGCGATGACCGCAAGCAGCGCGAGGCCCGTCAGGGGCATCCGTGTCACCAGCTGACCGCCCTTCAGCAGGAACCGGAGCATCGTCTTGTACAGGACGTGATCCGAGAGGATGTGTCCGATCTCGTGTCCCAGCACGGACCGCACCTGCACGTCGTCAAGCTGCTGAAGCGTCGCAGAGTTCAGGACGATGAACGGATGGTCCATTCCGACCGCGCCGGCATTGATCACCGGATTCTGCGTCACGAAGAGCGGGTACCGCTCCGGGGCATCGAGCGTCTGGAGGACGTCATCGTAGAGCGCATGGATGTGGGGAAACTGATCGGGCCCGACTTCGACGGCCGACCCGAGGGTGATGAGCTTGAGCGGCCTCTCCGACAGCAGGCCCATGACCTTTCGTACGACCAGGTCGAAACCGGGCACCTTTCGCAGGGAGTCGAGCGCGGCCCGGTCCGCGGGATGTTCCCACGCGCGTGACGAGATGTTGGGGAAGCGGGCAGGCATGGGAGCTCCGGTCTTGGACCCGACCTACGAACCGGGAGGGCAGGACCTTGCACACCGCAGCCCGGTTCGGGAAGACCCACATCCGCGGTCGAGATGCTGCGCCGTATTCTCCCATCCCGGATGGGAGATACCCCCGCATCCTCCTGCGTCTACGTCGTCTCCACAAGACCATCTTCGATGAGCGAAGCACCCAGCGCTCCCGCGACCTCCCGGCCGCGACCGAAGAGACCGAAGACCCCGCCCGTATGCCAGAAGAGCACGCGGCTTCCGAGTCGGTCCGGGTCGCGGTCCGCGAGGGCCTCGAGCGCCGCCCAGGCCTTGCCGGTGTAGACGGGATCCAGCAACAGACCGGTCTCCCGAGAGAACGCCGCCTGCTGCTGCCATGCCGCCGGCGTGGTCACCCCATAGGCGGGACCCCGCCACTCATCGAGCACATCCCAGGCCCGGGGCCCAGCGGGGGGCAGCCGGAGACCGTATCGGGCCGCCTCCCTCCCGATGGCGTCCACGCGCCGGCGAAAGTGCCGTGCATCGTCACAGACCGCAATGCCCAGGACGCGGCCCGGCAGTCCGCCCATGGCCAGCCCGGCCAGCGTTCCACCCGAGCCCACCGCGCAGACCACGCTGTCGAAACCACCCTCCGGCTCCTGCTTGCGCAGCTCATCGCATGCGCGGGCGAGTCCGAGCGCACCCAGGGCATTCGAGCCGCCCTCCTCGATGACGTAGGGGATCTCGCCGGACGCCACGCAGTCCGCCGCAATGGCCGCCATTCGTTCGTCCCGCCTCGCGTAGCCCTCAGGGCTGCACCACCGGACCCGAGCACCGAAGAATGCATCCAGCAGGAGATTTCCATCGAGCTGCGCTGGCGCAGGGGGTCGACCACGGAGCAGCAACACGCATCGGAGCCCCAGCCGGGCTGCACACGCAGCCGTCGCGCGGCAGTGATTGGACTGGATGCCCCCGGTCGTCACCAGCGTCGTCGCTCCACGCCGCAGGGCATCGGCAAGCAACCATTCGAGCTTTCGGACCTTGTTTCCGGACAGCCCCAGTCCGGTGAGGTCGTCCCGCTTGATCCAGACGTCCACCCCGAGACGGGCCGAGGTCCGTTCCAGGTACTGGATGGGTGTGGGCAGGCGCGCGAGCCCGATGGGTTGCAGGTCGACCATTCCCACGCCGTAACCAACGTGCCGTAGCATCGGGCCATGCCTCCCGTCGTCGCCGTATCCATCGATCAACGAACCCTCGGCCCCGCGCCGAGCGCGCCACCCCACCGCATGCGACCTGCGCGGCCGGAGGTCTACCTCAAGCGGGCGGTGATCCGCGCCTTGCGCGGCGTCGGGCTCGAGCCGGTCCTGCTTCCGCCTCACGATGGAGACCCGGCGCCCCTGGTCGAGTGGGCATTGGGGTCATGTGCGGGCGTGGTGGTCACGGGCGGTGCCTTCGACATCCATCCCTCGCACTACGGGTCCCCAGTGACCGCTCGCCTGGACCGCGTGGATGCGGACCGTACGAGCCTGGAGCTCGCCCTGTGCCGGGCGACGCTCACACGAGGCGTACCCGTGCTCGGCCTCTGCGGCGGGCTGCAGGCACTGGCGGTGGCGGCCGGCGGCACGCTCGTACAGGACATCCCCACCGCGGATCCCGGGGCCCTTCAACACGAACAGGATGCCGATCCAGCGGGCCCGTCCCACTCCGTCCACCTCTCCGCGGGCCACCTGCTGTGGACGAACGGAACACCGGTCCTCCATGTCAACTCGACCCATCACCAGGCTCTCCTGGACCCTGGCAGCCTCGAGATCACGGGGCGGGCGCCCGACGGCGTGGCGGAGGTCGCAGAGCATCGGGAGCATCCGTTCGCCCTGGGCGTTCAATGGCATCCGGAGCTGCTCGGCGACACGCCTGCGGGCGCTGGCGTGTTCCGGGCATTCGCCGCCGCGCTCCGCGACTGAGCCTGGTCAGATGCCGTCAAGCGCCTCGGCCGGGGTCCACGTGCCCGCCCTTCCATGGCGCCGGACCAGCACGACCTCATGCCGCGCACGTGCCTGCACCCCCACCCATCTGCCCCACCGCCAGGGCGTAAGGACCTCTCCGAGCAGCCGGAATGGACCGGTGTCCCGGTTCAGCCGCAGCGTCGCCGTGCGCCGACCCGGCAGCCGGAGCTGCACGTTCATCCGCCGAAACGGCGCCCAGACCGTTGAGAACTCGCACGGCGTGATTCCCACCACCTTGCCCCGATACCGGACTTCCGCACCCGGGGGCTGGCTGGACACCCGAACCCGGTGCACGCAGCCGGCCCCGAGGGCAAGGCTGGCCAGCAGCACCATCCTGGGCAGCGAGCCGTGCATCGGAGCCGAGTGTAGCCTGCGGGCGTGGCTGGAGCCCCGCGAGGGAAGTACGATGCCACCATGCGCATCCCGGCACTCGCACTCACACTCGCCTTCGCCACCCCGGTCGTACTGTCCGGCTGCGGGCCCAAGACCAACCTCAAACGCGAGGACAAGGAACAGACCCTGCTGGATGATTCGACACGGCTCTACTGGGAGGCGTATCGATGGGGCGACGAGGAGCGCGCAGGCGCATTCATCGAGGCCAGCGGTGACCGTGTCCTCTTCAAGGACTGGTTCATCGAACACAAGGACGCCCACAAGATTGAAGAGGTCATCATCCTGCAGGTCGTGATGACGACGGAGCTCGAAGAACCCGAGGACGGGAAGCTGCGACACGCCACCGCCTACGTCCGGACCCGCGGCTACTCGTACCCCGAGCAGATCGTGGAATCCGAGCGGATCGAGCAGCGGTGGTACCGCACGGTACAGGGCTGGTTCGTGGATTGGGACCGAGAGGCAGCCCTGGAGGAAAAGCCAACGGAATAGCCATCCCGCAAAGACCGGGAGACCGCTGGCCGACCCGACGCCAGCAGGTATCCAGCGGTGACGGACGTCAGGACAGGTGCCGAAGGATCCAGCGAGCGATACCATCGGAGGCCCCCCGCCGCTCCCACCGCGCCTCCCCTCCCCCGAGGCTCCATGGCCCCGACGCCCCGTCCCACCCCCGCCGGTGATCCTTTCGAGATCGACACCGTGCTCAAGCAGCGCTTCGGCTTTGCGGACTTCCGCACCGGCCAGCGGGACATCTGTTCGCACATCACCGATGGACAGGATGCCCTCGTCGTGATGCCCACTGGTGCAGGGAAGTCGCTCTGCTACCAGCTGCCCGCAATCGCTCGCGGTGGGACCACGCTCGTCGTCTCCCCGCTGCTTGCATTGATGAAGGACCAGGTCGACGCCCTGCAGGCCCGGGGCATCCGGGCGACGGCCATCAACTCCCAGGTCACGGGGGACGAAAGGCGTCTCCGCATGCAGGGCGTGCAAGCGGGCGCC
>JAYYRS010000476.1:0-5781 GCA_036126975.1 Myxococcota bacterium | reverse complement strand
CGGCGCGCTCCCTGCTCTGGAAGGAGAAGGTGTAGGTCGAGTCGGACTGGGAGGTCTGCACGATTTCCCAGAAGTAGCCGCTTGCATGATCCGCGGAGTCCGTCTCGGTGGTCTTCTTCTCGAAAGAGAAGACCCACGAATCCTCCGCCTGCACGCCGGGGTAGGCTTCGTCTCCGACCACCAGCACGGCCGTGCCGTCTCCATAGGTCTCGATCTGCACGAAGCGCAGGGAATCCGCGCCCTCATAGGAGTCGCTGTAGGTCCAGTCGCTCCGGCCTCCCGCGGCCTCGCCCGGGACGTATCCGGCGGTGAAGTCCTCGGTGATGCTGGTCTCGCAGCCGCCGCCGTCCTCCCATGGGACCTCGAGCAGCCAGATGCCATCCGGCCCGGGGCTGCAGGCCATCCCGAGCAGGGGGGGGGCCAGCAAGGCGATACGACGAATCATGGAGTCCTCCAGGGGGTTTCGCCGGGGGCATATCCCGCAGGCAGGCGCTTCGCGCAGGCGGACGTCGGCACAGACGGGCCGCGTCGCATCGGCTCGTCGCGGGAGCCGGCGAGACGCCTGGGTTACGGATGCCGCATGGCAAGTCCGATCTCCGCCCGGTGGACCGCCGCCGTGCCCTTTCTGGCGCTCGGCGTGGCCGGCGTCGGCGTGGCCCACCTCGGCAGCCGGGTGGTCCGGCTCGAGGCCCGCGTCGACGAACTCGAGGCAACCGCCGAGGCCGCACCCGTCCAACGCCTTGCCCAGGTCGGGACGGATCGCGCCGGCCCCTCTCCACGCACCCTGCAACGGGTCGTCACCCGGGTGGTGCCATCCGCGCCTTCGGGAGAACATGTCGAGGGCGAAGACGCCATGATGACGCGGATCGACGACCACCTGTGGTCGGACGGCGGCCGACAGGCCATCGGCGACGTGGTCGAGGAGAAGGAGGAGGCCGACCGGGAGCGCCGCACGGAGCGCTGGAAGCGGCTTGCGGAGTATCGCACCCAGAAGGCGGTCGATTCTGTCGCCGACCAGCTGGATCTCTCGGAACAGCAGACCGAGGAGGTCACCGAGCTCGTCTCCACCTACATGGAGGTCCGCAGCAGCCGCTGGCGGAAGATGCGCGGCGACGAAGACGTTGACATCGCCCAGGTGGAGCGTGAGTACGAGGCGGCGAAGGGCGAGGTCGAGCAGCAGCTCGTCGGCGTGCTTGGCGAGGATGGTCTCGAGCTTCTCCGGGAAGAGATCCGGAGCGGCTGGCGCTGAGCGGCGATGTGCGCCCGGCCGCACCGTGGCGGTCGGGCCATGGTAGAACCGCCCACGCGTCCCACGCAGGAGAACGGCCGAGGAATGGAACCGGACGACGTGCAGCTGCTGGTCGATTCGCTCGATGCGCAATCCAGGCAGCGGAACTTCCGCCCCCTGCTGGAGGGCGTCCGCAAGGTCCTGGCGAGCCACGGCGTCCATCCCGACCGCATCCAGATCCCCATGACCCAGCCGTTTGGATTTCGGCATCCGACCCTCTGGGGGGTCGTCCTGACGTGGACCCGGGCGCGTCGGTTCGATGACACCTTCCTGGTGACGCACGCAGATGCCCGTGCGGCGGGCCTGCCCATCAGCAGGTTGCCCGAGCAGGCCATGCTGGATGCCAACGGCGAGCCGCGGAACCCCTACGCCTTCATCCACGGCGAGCACGATTGGTTCTTCAGCTGTGACCTCTCGTCTCCTCCCAGGGAGTTCGAGCTGTTCGAGACGATGCGCCAGGACGGCATCTGCCACTACGCGTGCTTCCGGCTGCTCACGCCAGCCACGTCGACCCCCGCGGTCGTGAGCCTGTCGTCGGTGGCGCCGTTTCCTGACGACCTGCGGGACCGGCTGGAGCGGCTCCGGGGACTGCTGGGTCTCGCCTGCTACGCGAGCTACCGGACCTCGCAGGCCACCGAGATCGCCCTGAGCTACGTCGGTCAGCGAACGGGCCCCAGGGTCCTGGACGGCCAGATGGCCCGCGGGAGCTGCGAGGACATCCGCGCCGGCATCATGTTCTGTGACGTGCGCGGATTCACGGCGCTTTCCCAGACGGTCGGAGCAGAGATCATCCCAATCATGAACACCGTCTTCGAGGCCATCGGGGCGGAGTCGGAGAGCCGGGGGGGCGAGATCCTGAAGTTCATCGGTGACGCGATGCTGCTGATCTTCCCCACCGACGCGCAGGGCCCTGCCGCGGTGGCCCGGTCCATGGTGGAGACCGTGCGAGCCGCCCGCGCACGGGTGCAGGACATCGCGCAGACGGCGGACCGGCCGGTCTCGGTGGGGTTCGGCTGCCACATCGGGGAGGTCATCTACGGAAACATCGGTACACCAGAGCGGATCGACTTCACGGTGATGGGGCCGGCGGTGAACCTTGCCAGCCGACTGGAGAGCCTGTGCAAGCCGATCGGCGCATCGGGGGTCTTCTCCCAGACCGTACAAGCGCACTGTCCGGAGCTCCAGCATGCCGGGGCGCACGGCCTGAAGGGCATCGACGCGCCGGTCCCTGTCTGGGTCCTGCCGGATTGACCCCCGCCGGGAGGCCCGTGGACGGACTCTCCCGCATCGCTACCGGTGCGCGACCGTCGTCCCTGCGGGCGAGACGGTGAACGGCTCGATGCCGAGGTCGTCGGGCACCACCAGGTCCTCGAGGATGATCTCCGCTGCGTTGGGTGCATGGACGGAGATGTAGGAGGAGGTGCGGAGCCGAGCGCGCTCCACGACGATGTCCTGCAGCACGACGGATCCGGTTCCGACGATGCCGACCGTGGCGACGTAGCTCGGGAGGGTGCGCTTGCCGCCGCGGGCCTGCCGTCGCCGTTCCCCTGGTTCCGCGGGTCCGGGTGGAGGCCGAATCACCCGGGAGGGTGGACTGCCCAGGATGATGTCTTGTGCACGCATCGCCCGCACGGTCACGTCTCCGGAGGCCTCGACGGAGAGCAGAGAGCCCGCCGTGACGCGGCCGCGGAACCCGACATTGTCCAGCGTGATGTCCCTCCCGCGGAGGGCGAGCTTGGCATCGGTGAACCACACGCCGTCCTCGCCCCGAAGGGTGATGTCGACGGGGTGGCGATCGACGCCGAGCGAGAGCGTCCGGTCGTACGTGCCGGCGGCCAGGTTCAGCTGGATCGAGACGGATTCGCCGCTGGCCTCGAGCTCGGCCATCGTGCGCGCAAGGGATGCGTAGTCCTCGGGCCCGGACACCCGGATGTCCACGACGCGAGCCGCGACCGCGGTTTGTGGTTCCGCGACGGGTTCCGGGTCGGGGTGCCGCTGTGGCGGAGGTTCGGTGCAGCCGAGCAGGAGGGGAGCGAAGAGGACGTACATGCGGACCGGTCTCTGCCGGAGGGGATGCGGGCGGGTCCGGCCGCGGGGCCGAGGTCCGCGTCGCTAGGGCAGGGAGATGCCCCTTGCGGCCATCTGCCCGCGGAGGAACTCGTTGTCGGCGGTGATCTCGTCTTCGGTGAGCTCTGCGTCGTAGACGACCAGGTAGGCCATGTCGCCATTGAATGGATCGTCTCCGCAGTACGCGCCGCCCAGCGTCCACGTGGAGGTCGCGCCGGGGGACACCGTGTGGGTCCCGGTCGTATCGAGCACGGTGTCGATGTAGAAGCGGAACTCGCCGGACTCGCTGCGCGTGTAGGAGAGGATGTGCCACGCGTCGTCGAGGATGACGCCGGAGTCATAATTCGACGAGTTCGAGTGCTCGAAGCGGATGTTGTTGCCCCACGGCGAGAGCTGGATGTACTGGCTGCCGCCCCACATCGCCTGGAACAGGCGGATCTGGTTGGACTGCTCGGGGCCGCGCACGACGAGATGATACGTCAGCGCGGCGGTCTCACCGTAGGGTGCGGGCAGCTGCACACAGGACCCGGGCCGCGGGCCGGACCCGGAGAAGGGTTCGCCCCAGAAGGACAGGTAGCCGGATGCCCAGTCCGGGTCGGAGGCGTCCTCGGACGCGGTGCTGCCCAGGGTTCCATCGAATCCGTTGCCGGAGTGGTCGACCAGCACCTGGCCGGCGCCTTCGTCGAAACGGTACTCGGCGATAGCGTTCTCCAGCGGGTTGGGGGTGCCCACGAGGACGCTAGCGCTCGTCTCGACGCCTACGAGCTCGCCGTCGCTGGCCTGGACGCTGCACGTCCAGGTCTGTCCGTTGCTCGTCTCGGCGGCGCCGACCGTGGCCGTCGCGTTCTCGGATTCGTCGCCGTCGACTGTCCACTGGTAGCGGTAGGTCAGCGCATCGCCATTCGGGTCGGTGGCCTCGGTGGTGATCTGACAGGACAGGTCGTCGTCCGTGGTCGGTGCGTCCGGCGTGATGGCGAGCGCCACGCCGCTCGGAGCCGCGTTGGGTGTCGCGGTGTCGGTGTCGGTGTCGGTGTCGGTGTCGGTGTCGGTGTCGGTGTCGGTGTCGGAATCCGGGTCACCGCCCGTGTCTGCATCCGACGCGGGGACACAGACGCCGTCGTCCTCCAGCGTGCCCTCCCCACATTCGATGTCTCCACCGCAGGCGGGGAGGAGAGCGGTGGCAATGAGGATGGAGAGCGTGTTCGGTTGCATGGCAGTCCCCGGATTCCGTGTTGGCAATGTGAGCAGCCTCGGCACGGTACCACCCCGGTGCTTCGGACTGGGCGGGCGGCGACGCGATCGGCATGGTTCCAGTCGGCACGACAGGATGGCCGCGGGGATTCCCACCGTTTACGGACGGCGGGTCCGCGTCCGAGGAAAGACTCCATGGCACCCAGCACCTCCGTGAAGCACCAGCCGTCCATGCCGTCCAGGATCCTTCGCACCACGGCGGTGGGGATGGTCCTTGTCGTCGTCCCGCTCGCCATCCTCGGGTTTGCGTTCTTCCAGGCCTACCTGGTCATCCAGGAGGTCGCCCTGCCGCTCTTCGAGCGGCTGCCGTTCCCCGATGCGGTCGGGAAGGCGCTCTCGGTCCTGAGCTTCCTCGCGGCCTGTCTGGCTGCCTGCTACGTCACGGGCGTGCTGGTGCAGACCCGGATGGGCGGGGCGCTCCGGGCCTGGCTGGAGTCGACGCTGCTCGAGCGGCTTCCGGGGTACACCATCGTGCGCGGCATCGTGCTGCAGTACCTGGGGGAGGACGATGTCGTGACGTTCCGCCCCGTGTTGGTCGATCTGCACGGGACAGGGTCCCGCTCGATCGGTTTCGAGGTCGAGGCGTTCGACGATGAATCCGTCGTCGTGTTCCTGCCCACTGTTCCCACCATCACCCTCGGCACGGTCGAGATCGTGCCGCGGAGCCGCGTCGAGGTGCTGCCCGCGTCCATGCATGCGGCGCTGGAGTCGCTGTCGCAGTTCGGGTCGGATGCATCCAGGCTCCGCCTGCCGAAACCATGACGGCGGTGTCTGGGCGGACCCTGCCGGTGCAAGCAGCAGCCGCCCTGTGGCTGGTTCTCGTCGGAGCGCTGGCCGGCTGCACGGCGGCGGTGATGGACGGCAGCAACAAACTCGATAGCGCCCCGGATGCCGCCACCGACACGGCGTCCGCGCCCCCCCCGAACACCGCACCGGCGGTGGCGTCGCCGTCCCTGTCGCCCGCGACCGTCTACACGGACGACACGCTCTCGGCGAGCGTGACCGCCAGCGACGCCGAGGGTGACCCTCTCACGCTGACCTACGCCTGGTACGTGGACGGCAGCCGGGTGCAGGACGGTGCAGACCGTGAACTGCGCGGTGTCTCGCACTTCGACAAGGACCAGACGGTGTTCGTCATCGCGACGGCAGACGACGGGACGGACACGACGAGCGTC
>JAYYRS010000475.1:0-2556 GCA_036126975.1 Myxococcota bacterium | reverse complement strand
CTGGCCCATCGCCGAGCTGGCCACGCACGAAGGCCAGCGCGCGGGCGGAGAATCCAAGGCCCTAAGCTGGCCCGTCGGAAAAGACCATCTGAAGGTCCTTCTCAGTGAGATTGATGGCGCGAAGGTGTTCCCATGAGCGACCACCGATCCGCCGTCGCGGCGTTGGTCGAGGCACACCTCGCAGTGGACCCGATGCGTCCACCCCGCCCGGGAACACTCCCCCTCGCCATGCCCACCTTCGGCGCTGAAGAGGTCGCCGAGGCGATCGACTCGCTGCTGACCGGTTGGGTCACGATGGGCCGGAAGGTGGAGGAATTCGAGCAGGCCTGGGCCGAGTACGTCGGCACAGGTCATGCCGTCATGGTCAACAGTGGTTCCAGCGCCCTCCTGGTCATGCTCTCCGCACTGGTCGAGACCGGCAGGCTGTCCCGCGGGGACGAGGTCCTGGTTCCTGCAGTGTCCTGGTCGACCGACCTCTTCGCCGTAGCGCAGGCCGGTCTCGTACCGGTCCTGATCGACGTGGATCCCGAATCGCTTTGCGTTGAGGGGCACCATGACCGGCCGCTTCTGGCCGTGCACCTGCTCGGCGCCGCCTCCCGGGCGACGGCACCGCTCCTCCTCGAGGATGCCTGCGGTGCCCACGGAGCCCGGGTGGGAGATACCAACGTGGGGGCCCGCGGATTCGCAGGCGTCTTCAGCTTCTTCTTCAGTCACACGCTCTCGACGGTCGAAGGGGGAATGATCACGACCAACGATGCGGTCTTCGCGGATGCACTCCGCGGCCTCCGCGCACACGGCTGGGTCCGGGAACGGACGGACCGCGCTGCGATCGAGGCTGCCCACCCCGAGATCGATCCCCGATTCCTTTTCGCCAGTCCCGGCTACAACCTGCGACCCACCGACCTCGCCGGCGCATTCGGGATCCACCAGGTCCCACGGCTTGACGGATTCGTCGCGCGCCGCAGGCAGAACCATGCTGCGTGGTGCGCCGCCATCGACGCGCTCGGCCTGCCCCTCCGCACCTACCCGGAGCTCCCCGGAACCACGCACTCCGCCTTCGCGTTCCCGATGCTCGTGGATGCGGACAGTCCCCTGGACCGGGTCACCCTCTGTGAGCGGTTGGAGGCCCATGGGGTGACCACCCGACCCATCTCGGGATCGAATCTCGCCCGTCAACCGGCGTTCACGCGGGTGCCCGGCGCACGGATCGAAGGTCCGCTCACCGTCGCTGACGCCGTCCACGAACGCGGCTTCTTCGTCGGCAACTCCCACGCCTTCGGACCCGTTCAGGGAGGGGTCCTCGTCGACGCGCTGCGGGCAGCCTTCGGCCGCTGAGCGGGCTGGTGCGCCTCAGCCCAGTGCCCGCGCCAATCCGCCAGCATCCGACAGCGCTGCCGCCCCGCGCTGCACCATTCCGTGCCACAGCGAATCCGGCACATCCGAGCAGGACAGCGTGATCGGAACCGTCAGGTGGAACGCGAGGGCAAGGCAGACCTCCTGCTCGAACCGAGCCGCCGAAATCGGGACGCCCGCTTGCCCAGCGGCCTCGCGATAGAACGCCAACGCCGTCCCCTCGTTCCGCCATCGCCAGTCCGGGTCACTGTTCACGCCAAGCATCCAGGCCACGTCGAATGCAGGCAGCCCCGCCCGCCAGAGCTGCCAGTCGATCCACAGCGCGCCTCGGTGTCCGGTACGCCTCGGGTGCAGGGCGTTCCAATGATGCGCATCCCCATGCAGGAGCGTCCAGCGGGTGGCGTCGGCATGCGCCTGCGTGACGGCTTCGGGCAGCGCCGCCAGCCACGCGGCCGGGTCCGCGATGCCCGGTATGGGTCCATGACGGGTGAGGAATCCGGGGAGGCAGCTTCGGGCGCGTGCGACCCACGAACGAACCCAGCGCTCTGGCCGCTCGACCCGGGGGAGCGCGGCCGCGCGGGGCCCGACCGCAGCGGCATGCACGCGCGCAAGCGCATCGAGCGCAGCGCAGACCTCCGTCAGTGGGGGCGTCCTCGGCCAGGGCGTCGACGGATCACGGTGGGTGGGCTGGAGGTCCTCAAGGAGGAGGACCGGGACGCGGGTGTCCGGGGCCCGCCCCCATCCATGACACCGCACCGCCGGCAGGCCGGCATCGCGCATCGCAATGAAGAATCGTTCTTCCCGGGCCCCCACACCCGAGAAGGCCTTGTGCACGCGCTTGGCGAGCATGCGACGAGGTTGGAGACCCGCCGCGCCCGGTGCGTAGTCCACTTCAAGCAGCTCCAGATGGGACAGGGCCGTGTCCTTCCACGGTGAGGCACGCACGGCCGCCACCCGACCCGCCGTGAGCGCACCGCCTCGACGCAGCGCCGCACCCAACCAGTCACGATCCAGCATGCCCACCTCCGCGCAGCCCCTCTGAAGCCCGGCGCGCGCATACGATCGCACCCGAGGACGTCCGGTGCAGCAACCCCGTGTGCACGGCCGAGCCCTCGAAGCTCAACTCGTGGCCGGAGGATCCTTCGGGCCGCGAATCACGCTGACGAGCAACCCCAGCGTCGCCAGGGCGGGGACGCCGACAAC
>JAYYRS010000474.1:0-2694 GCA_036126975.1 Myxococcota bacterium | reverse complement strand
AGGGGCGACGGGGCCGGTCACAGCCCGACGCGGAGAGCGGCGTGCGTCTCGCCGAGCGGGTCATCGCAGCACTCCAGACCGAACCCGCCGTGTGCGGGCGCGTCGCGGTCGCGACGGTGGGCGGCGGGTTCCTGTTCCACGATGGCATCGCCGTGCTGCTCGCCAACCAGCGGCCGCGACTGGGCCCGTCGACCACGCGGATCGTGACATGGCAGCCTGCGGACGGCGCACTTCGCCTCGTCGATCGGGACGGGCGCATGCTGCGGTCCGCGGCCGACCGCGGTCTCGTCGAGGCGCTCGCGCCCCTGGAACTCCCGACCACGACCGGTGTCACCGCGGCCGCACGTGCACGAAGCGGCGGGTGGCGGTCCGTCGGGCTTCAGGGTGGCCTTGACGATCCCGCACGCATCGTGAAGACCCTGGCGGAGGCGGCCAGACTCGCCGCCGGCGCCGAATGAACCCGCTCTGGCTGCTGCTTGGCGGGCCGGCGCTCGGTGCGGCCCTCTCGGGCACCGTCGTCGACGAGGCGGGCGAGCCCGTTCCGGGCGCCGTCATCCAGGCGTACGACGTCCTGCTGCGTGCCGAGGAGACCGAGACGGACGCCATGGGGAGATGGCGCATCGAAGACCTCGCTGCCGGCACCTGGAGGGTGCGGGCGGTGCCGGCCTATACCGACAATCTGGTTGCACGCTGGCACCCGGCGGCACAGGATTTCTGCGGAGGCGAGCGCCTCCAGCTGCACGCGTCCTCCGAACAGGCTGGCGTCCAGATCACCGTTCCGGACGGTGCTGCGATACGCGGGCGCCTCGTGGACAGCATGGGTGCGCCGGTCGTCAACGAGGTCGTGTGGGCCGTTGGGGCGGACGAGGCCACCGAAAGCCTCGTCGCACGGCCCACGCTCTCGGGCCCCACGGGAGAGTTTGTGGTCCGGGGCCTCGACACCCCACCGGACGGCGCAGGCCTGTGGACGCTCTATGCGCGGGTCGACGGATTCCCCGACCAGTACCTCGGCGGGGTCTATGACGGGGACGATGCCGAGCCCGTTGTCCTTTCCGAGGGCGAGCGGACGGACGTGGGGACCTGGGGCCTGAACGACGGCATCCTCGTCCGCGGCCATGCCATGGGACCAGGCGGACCGCTCGCCGGTGCAAGCGTTCACGTCTACGCGGGCGGGCAGGTCGTGACGGTGTCGTCGGAAGATGATGGTTCCTGGGAGGCAATCGGACTCCCCCCCGGCGATGTGCTGCCATGGGTGAGCGCCGCAGGGCATGCGCTGACCTACTTCCCCAACCACGACCGTCCCACGGAGTACGCCGGCACCGTTCCAACCGAAGGCGGCCTCCTGGACGTCGGCGACATCCTCGCACCCAGGGAAGCGCGGCTGTTTGTCGATGTCGTCGACGCTGATGACGGTTCAGCATTGGGAAGCCTGAGCGCGCTGCTGTACAACTCCGACCAGACGGTGGGACGCGGAAACCAGGTGGACTCCGCAGGGCGCCTGGTCATCGACCGGCTCCACCCGGGCGACTACCGGCTCTACCTCTGGGGGGAGTCTGTCGGCTACGCGGACACATGGGCGCTCGATGAGGATGGCGATCCCGCGACGGTCTCCATCGAAGAGACGGGCGACATGGACCCGCTCCGGCTTGCCTTGCCCCGTGCTGGAACCGTCGCGGGACAGGTGATGGAGGAGGACGGAACCCCCCTCGCCGGCGCTTCGGTCGCCCTCCGTCGACTGTCCGATGCATCGCTGGCCGCCGCGACGACCGACCGGGAGGGCCGATTCCTCGTTGGGGGGCTCGCCGCGGGACACTGGACGGCCCAGGTCGCCGCAGAGCCGCTCTGTCCGGGCGACCCTGGCGCGGTGACCATGTACTTCGGCCCCACGGTCAACCCCGCATGGCAGGACAGCGTCCTTCTCGAGCCGGGCGGCCGCGTCACGGGCGTCGAGTTCCGGCTGCCCGCCGACCAGGATCGCGATCGGATGGCCGACACCTGGGAGAAGGCCACTGGGCTCGACCCGACGCGAGACGACAGCACCGAGGACCCAGACGACGATACCTACGACAACCTGACGGAGTACCGTCTCGGCACCGACCCGTTCACGCCGGCTGCTGGGCCGCCCGGGTGCGGCGGGTGCCGCGGCCGTACCGCGGCCGTCGTCCTGTTGTTGCCCATGGCCGCACTGCGCCGCCGCAGACGCACGTGAACGAATCGTCGAACCACCCGGGCGGAGGGCTCGCCGGAGCAATCCTCGCACGCAGCAGGCAGGTCGTGCTCGGCCTGCTCCTTGGCGGCCTCGCCCTCGCGATCGCCCTGTGGGGCGTGCCCCTGGCGGCCGTTGCAGACGCCCTCGCGCGCGCAGACCTCATCTGGTTGGTGCCGCCTGCGATCATGTTTCTGCTGCAGCAGGTGATCCGCGCCGGGCGACAAGCCCTCATCCTTCAGGCACAAGCCCCCGACCATCGGTTCCGTACAAGCCTCTCGGTGCTCTGCATCAGCTTCCTCTTCATCAATACGCTCCCTGCCCGACTCGGCGAGGTGGTCCGCCCCTTGCTTCTTCTCGAGCGAGAAGGCATCCCAGTGGGCGCGGGTTTCGCCGCTGTGTTCCTTGAGAGGGCGATCGACCTGTGCGCCATGCTGGTGATGATCGCTCTCGTCGCGTGGCTCGTACCGGTGCCTTCCCAGACGCTC
>JAYYRS010000473.1:0-5872 GCA_036126975.1 Myxococcota bacterium | reverse complement strand
CGGGAGAAGTGCGCAAGCGTGCCTGCGTCCCCGTCCCACTGGTGGTTGCGGTCGGGCTGGTTGCCCTCGTGCGTACGGAACACCGGGGTGAACGCTGCAAGCTCCGTCCAGCGCTGGAAGAGCTCCCGGCTTCGATGCACCGTGGCGAGCGGATGGGTGATGGTCGTGTGTCCCCCGATATCGCCGTGGTTCAGAGCGAAGCCGGACAGACCGCTGGAGACGAGTGCAGGGACCACCGACCCCAGGCCGTCGTGCGCGTCCCAGGACACCAGCTGTTCCCCCAGCCAGAACAGCGGCGCGCTCGCGGGACTGCGGGTGTGGGCGGCGCGCATGAAGAAGACATGCTCGTCTGGCCCCTCCAGACCTGACCGGGCGGCTGCGTTCACGCCCGCCCAGGCGACCGGGTACGCGTTGTGGGCGGTCCGAGGGTCTCCCGCATGGAGCTCCGCGTCAAATGGGAGCGCCTCGCCGAAGTCTGCCATCCAGCCCTTCACCCCCTCCGCGGCCACGCGGTCCCGGATCAGCGCGGTCGCCCAGGTGCGGGTCACGGGGTTGCTGAGGTCCAGCAACCCTGCGACGACATCGGTGTTCTGCACGGGATAGGGCGCACCGTCCTTCTCCACGAGATGACCGCCCTGGCGGGCCTCCCGATAGAGGTCCGGTCGGTCGCTGTCTGCCGGCAGCGACACCAGGAACGGGTTGACGTAGGTCAGCACGGCGACCCCGTCTGCATCCAGCTCCGAGATGAGGTCGGACCAGGCGGGATAGCGGCCCTCGTCCACGCTCCAGCTCCACCACGGCTGTCTGCCGGAGCTCGTCTCCCGCTGCCCAACCCAGTCCTGGAGCCACACACCCGCGACGGGAACACCGGCGGCGTCGAGCGCATCCATCGCCGCGCGAACCTTCGCCGAGCCGCCCTGGATTCCCACGATGGCCCCGCTGTGGACCCAGTCCGGCAGCGGCCGCATCCGGCCGGCCCATGCAGTGTGGGCCGCGATGAGTCCTGCAGGCGAGTCTGCCGCATAGAGGCGGGCCGTCAGGGTGGCCCCGAGGACCTCCAGCCATGCCTCGCCCGCATGGCGAAGGTCGGCCACGATGGGCTCTGTGTCTTCGAGCGCGAGGCTGCGCCCTCCCGTCGTGATGAAGTGTGGCACCGGTGCGGAGGTCGTCCACCAGGATCCGCCCGCGCCACCGACACGATTTGCGCCCCAGGTCACAGGCTGCGCACCCCGACCGATGCCCTGCTCGCTCACGACCAGGGGCCACCGCTTGCCGCTCCGGTCGAGTCGGCCGTACTGCTCGCCGAAGCCAATCACGGCATCCCTCGGCCCGATGGATGTACCGATGGCGACCCGCCCGAGGCCGTCTCCGTCCACCCGGGCCACCATCCGAATCGTGTCGTGGCGCACAGGGTCGAGCCGGGCCGTCCAGCGTGCGTGCTTCTTGCCGCACTCCAGCACACCGCCAAGGACGAGCCCGGCCCCCACGGATTCGAACCGCTGCACACGCTGTTGATGGCACCAGCGCCCGATGCTCTCGGCCACGGACACCATGCCGCGATCCTCGTCCAGCTGGGTGTCGTCTGGCGCGGCGGTGAAGAATGCCCGCCCGGGGACGTTGGACCAGCGGACCTGGCCGTCCCGGCGCACCTCAACCTGGGCTCCATGCCTGCCGTCGATCAACTCCACCGTGAACCGGCCGGCCTGCAGGGTCTGCGGGGGGACATCGAGCACGAGACGGGACCCCGGCGCGGCCAGCGCGGCCCCGAAAAGCATGGGAAGCATGGGAAGCATCCGGTCTCCTGCGACGCGACCCTACCGCGTGGGGCGGGTGACTCCGGTATCGTCCCCCCCGCGAGGAGTCGCATGTCCATCGCCCTGCTTGCCATCGCATTGGCCACTGCATCGCCGGCCATCGGCAAGGCACCGCCCAAGGACGCGGATGCGTCCACCGGCCGCGACGGCCCACAGCCCTGGCAGGAAGACGGTCTGGGTTGGGGCGGCTTCCCCTTCGCCAACTACAGCACCGACAGCGGCGCCGGCTTCGGGGCCCTGGGGAGCGTCTTCTTCTACGACGGCCAGACGGCCCCGTACAAGTCCGAGCTGTACTTTCTGGTGTACGCCTCGACCAAGGGCGTCCAGACCCATCGTCTCCAGTACGACTGGCTTGCGGTCGGCGGCTCACGGTTGCGATTGACCACCCGCACGGAGTTCGTCGCGGATTTCAGCGGGAACTACTGTGGTGCGAGCGCACCCGGCGACTGCAGCGACGGCGCGGCGATGGCAGCGGCCGAGGCCGCAGGGATCATCGACGACCCCCACAACGATGACGATGCATACGATCGGTTCACCCGTCGGTACTACAAGGTCCGCGAGGTCCGACCGAACTGGTACATGCTCGGACGTTGGGCAATCCGGGAAGATGGTCCTCGTCTCGAGGTCTTCGGCAGCTACTACGGTGAGCGCAAGCGGCCCGGCGACTTCTCCGAGACTGCACCATGGCCCGGCTCCCTGTATGAACAGGACTTCGGAAGCACGGAGGCCGGCTACGTCAGCCTCCTGCAGGTCGGCTTGATGGCGGACGGCCGGGACAACGAGCCCGCTCCCGTCCGCGGCCACTGGGCAGAAGTCAGCGTACGGCAGGCCGGGCGGCTTACCGGCTCGACATTTTCCTATGGGGGCCTGAACCTGACAGAGCGCGTCTACGTCCCGCTGGGGACCGACCGCGTCGTACTCGCGGACCGCGCGGTGGTCGACTTGATGTGGGGCGCACCGCCGACGAGCGAGATGGTCCGCTCAGGCGGGACGGACTTCTACTATTGGTTCGGCGGGCAGCGCGCAGGGCGTGGAATCCGCTGGCGGCGGGTCCTGGGCACGGCGCGGACGATGAACCAGACGGAGCTTCGCGCCACCGTAAAAACCTGGACTCCGGGAACCGCCACCGTCGACCTCACCCCGATCGTCTTCTTCGACGCCGCCTACTGGGCAGACGGACTCGCTGCGTTCGGCAGTGGTGCCTTCATGTACGGCACCGGAGGCGGAATGCGCATCGCCATCAACAAGAACTTCATCCTCCGCGGCGACATCGGCGTCTCCCCGCTCGAAGACTGGGCGCCCTCGGTCTACCTCGATGTGAAGAACCTCTTCTGAGCGAAACCATCGGACCCCCTATGCCCAACCCCATCGCATACTGAAATGGCTTCAGCAAATACTGCTGAAGCCATTTCAGTTGTTGAGCAGGAGCCGAATCCCGACGTCTCTAGCCAGGCCGCGGATGGTCTCATAGGCGGGCACGCAGTCGCCTCTTGCGATGGCATGCACCGCTGCCAGCGCAGCCGCATTCACCGGCGTCTCGATGCCGTGGATCGCCCCGCGCGTCACGATCTCGCCGTTGAGGAAGTCCACGGCGGGTGGACGCCCACGCTCGACGGCGGCCAGCATGCTGGAGCGAAGTCGGCGGTAGCGGGTGCCCACGGCGAGGAGGACTGCATGCTTCGAGAAGAGCGAGGGGGAACCCAGCACCTCGGCCTGCTCCGACTCTGACAGCGCCAACCAGTCAAGGTCCAGCGTCCCTGCGATCTTCCGAAGCGTGACCCCTTCGGCGTCCGCCACGCGAACCGTCTCCGTCATGATCTCGAGCGCAAGACGCCGCACGAAACGGTATTTCATGAGCGCACCCAGCGTGTCGCCACCGATTGTCCCCAGCGTGGAAATCGCACTGTTGATCGCAAGCTTGGACCAGCGCACACCGGCCAGATCGTCGGCGATGGTCACAGGAGCGACCGCCTCCAGCAGCGTCGCCAGCTTCTGCAGCCGCGGATCATCGATCCGGCCGTCCATGCGGCCCAGGGTGATTCCCCCCTGGCTTGTCCGTTCGAACAAGCCGGGCTCGGGATGCGATGCGCCGAAGCTCACGACACCGCCGAGAACGGCTTCCGGGCCGGCAATCGCAGCGATCCGTTCCTCGCACAGTCCGTTCTGGAACACGACGAAGGCGCCGTCGGGAGCCAGATGCGGCAGAAGACGCCGCGCCGCGTCCTCCACATCCGGGGGCTGGGTCGCCAGCAGGATGAAGTCCCGCGGAGCCAGGCCATCCGGCAGCGCGGTCGTGACGACGCCTCGTGCGTCCACGGGCTCGCCAACTCCCCGAAGACGGAATCCATGCTCGTCGATTGCCTTTACGACCGAGGCGTTCCGTGTCAGGGCGACCACGTCATCGAGAACGTCCGGGTGATGCTGGGTGAGCCAACCCGCGACGGTCCCACCGATGCCGCCAATGCCGGTCACGAGGACCCGCGGTCGCATAGCCATGAAACCTCCAGGAACGCGACGGTACACGGCGCGACCACACGCCGTCGCGCAGCGGATTCGTCAGCGGCGGGGGGGCGCACTCCGGCGGTATGGTGTGGCGATGCTCGACGACGCCAGCCGAACTGCAGAGGTCACCGCGCTGATCCGCGCGAGCGACCGTCGGTGGGACCCGTCTGCGCGCATCCTCGATGACCCATACGCGGAGCGCTTCCTCGGGCCTCTCATGAAGGCAGCCCTCCGCACGTGGCAGGCAGGCGGTGCTCTCAGCCGGTCGCTGGGAAAGGTCGCTCCCCTGATCCGGAACTACGTCCTCGCGAGACATCGATTCATCGATGAGGCCCTCGGAGCGGCACTGGCGGGAAGCGACGTTGAACAGGTCGTGGTCCTGGGTGCCGGCTATGACTCACGGGCGTGGCGGTTCGCAAAGGCGCTCCATGGGCGGCCGATCTTCGAGGTGGACCATCCCGCCACGGCCGGCCGGAAGACCGCAATGCTCGCCAGATGGGGCCTCGAGCTTCCCGACACCGACCGTCGGGTGGTCGGACTGGACTTCGAGTTCGACGAACTTGGCGACAAGCTTCACGCGGCGGGTTTCGACTCGCGCCGACCGTCGTTCTTCATCTGGGAAGGGGTCAGCATGTACCTGACGCGAACCGCGGTGAAGGACACGCTCCACCGCATGGCGTGCCTGGGTGGCCCCGGTTCCGAGCTCTGCGCGGACTTCTGGTTCCTGCTGGACAGTCCTGACGCCCGGGCGACCGTTCAACGCATGAGCACCGGTCTGCTGCACGTGCTCGGAGAGCCCGTGGTGTTCGGAATCCACCCCGAGGAGGTCGACCACTTCCTTCAGCGGCTGGGATGGGTTTCGGAAGACATTGCCGACCAGTCCACGCTGTATGACCGATACGTTCCAGCGCGGGATCGGGAGCTCAACCCCGCCCAGTACGTCCTCCGAGCGCGAAGGGCGCGGGATGCCAGCATCCCCTTCAGCGTCCTCGGCTGACGAGGTCCATCCGGAAGCCGTCCGGAGGTCCCCCGTGAGGTGGGGTCATTCCGTGCCTGGCCGAGGCGTACCCGAGGGTCGATCTGCCGCATCCCCGGGCTCGGGGATGGCGTCGACCCAGCCAGACGAGGCATCCGGGAACGCGTCGCAGTACGCGACGTAGGGCTTGATGTCGAGCACCGGTGTGCCATCGATCAGATCGACACCCCGGAGGTGCAGGATGCTGCCTTCGACTCGCTCCAGCACCACGGCCGAGAGCCCGATCTGGTTGGGGTGATGGGGCGAGCGCGTCGAGAACACGCCCCGACGACGCTGGCTGCCGCGCGGCGGTCGCACCAGCGGGGCCCACCGATCGTTGAGATGCAGCGCGGTGATCAGCCAGACCCGGTCAAAGCCGTCGAGGTCTCGCAACGACAGTTCGGGCTGGTAGGCGTCAAACAGCACGACCTGCGCCGGCTCCAGCGCTGCCGGGCGATGCGAGCCGCGAACGGGCGCCTGCCGGGGTGTTCCATACCGCTCCTTGTATGGCGAGCGAACGACCCCGATCGGCCGGAGCACC
>JAYYRS010000472.1:0-3095 GCA_036126975.1 Myxococcota bacterium | reverse complement strand
GACGGGACCTCGAGGGATGCCTTGTCGGAATCAATCTCGAGCAGGGACTCTCCTTCGCGGATGAGGTCCCCTTGCTGCTTGAACCACGTGCCAATGAAGACCGACGTGATGGACTCCCCGATGCTCGGGACCACGACCTCGGTCTGGGCTGTGTCTGCCATGGTTTTGGATCCTGCTCTGGGTCGGGCGATGCCGACTCGGTTTTTCCGGAGCGGTGTGCGTGGGTGCGCCGCTCTCAGGTCGTGAGCGCGTCGTTGATGACACTTTCCTGCTGAGACTTGTGCTTTGCGGGAAACCCGGTGGCGGTGGCGGCCGCCGCGGGGCGTCCCACGTAACGCGGGGCGCGCCCGGCGAGTGCATCGACGAGCCACTCATCCATCATCGGCCAGGCGCCCCTGTTCCGGGGCTCTTCCTGGCACCACACCACCTCGACATTGCCGTACTTGGCGAGCTCGGCCGAGAGCTCGGCCGCGGGGAGCGGATACAGACGGTCGAGGCGCAGAAGTGCGACGTTGCGGATTTCACGGGTCCGGCGAGCAGCACGCAGCTCGTAATAGAGCTTCCCGCTGCACAGCACCACCCGTTCGACACCCGCGGCGTCCACGTCAGCGTCCGTCTCGGGGATCACCGGCTGGAACGCACCGTCTGCCAGGTCGTCGATGGTCGAGATGCACTCCGGATGTCGGAGAAGGGATTTCGGAGACATCACGATGAGTGGCTTCAGTACCCTCTGGAGCGCCTGCCGGCGCAGCAGGTGGAAGAAGTTCGCCGGCGTCGTGCAGTTCGCCACCACCATGTTGTCCTCGGCGCAGCACTGCAGATAGCGCTCGAGTCGAGCCGAGGAGTGTTCCGGCCCCTGCCCCTCGTACCCATGCGGCAGCAGCATGACCACGCCGGAGCAGCGTTGCCACTTCTGTTCGCCCGAAGAGATGAAGTTGTCGAAGATGACCTGGGCGCCGTTGGCGAAATCACCAAACTGGGCCTCCCAGAGAACAAGGGAGTCGGGCGACTCGAGCGTGTAGCCGTACTCGAATCCCAACACCGCCGCTTCGCTCAATAGCGAGTCGATCACGCGGAAGCGGGCCTGCCCATCCGTCAGATGGTCAAGCGGTACGTAGTCCTCCCCCGAGACCGAATCTGTCAGTGACGCATGCCGATGGGAAAACGTCCCTCGCCCGGAATCCTGGCCACTCAGTCGGACGGGCGTTCCCTCCGCCACGAGCGACGCGAAGGCTGCCTGCTCCGCGACCGCCCAGTCCACCGGGCGCTGTCCTTCGACGATCTCCATCCGCTGCTTGAGGAGACGTTTGATCTTTCGATGCGCGTTGAAGCTGTCCGGTACAGCGTTTGCCCGCCGCAGCAGGTCGACCAGCGCGGCCTTGTCAACCCGGGTGTCCACGGGGTCGGAGAGCTTTCCGCCGTAGCCGGACCAAAGCTTCGCGACTTCTGTTCGCGCGAGGGAATCCAGCGTGTACTCGGCATCATCCCGCAGGTGCGCCTCGAGCCGGTCGAGACTGTCGCCCACGATCCGGTCGACATCCTGCTGCGTCAGGTCGCCCCGCTCGTCGACCATCTTCCTGGCATACACAACCCGCGGACTGGGATGGGCGCGGATGGTGTCGTACAGGAGGGGCTGGGTGAAGCTCGGCTCGTCTCCCTCGTTGTGGCCGTGCTTGCGGTAGCAGTACATGTCGATCACGACGTCTTGGTGGTACGTCTGCCGCCACTCGGCTGCGAGGCGCGCAACGGCTGCGACAGCCTCGACATCTTCCCCGTTCACGTGAAAGATCGGGACCTGCAGCATGCGCGCCACATCCGTGCAGTAGTCCGTGGAGCGCGCATCCTTCGGTGAGGTCGTAAACCCGATCTGGTTGTTGATGATGACGTGCACCGAGCCGCCCGTTCGGTAGCCCCTCAGGTCGCTGAGATTGAGCGTCTCCGCGACCACTCCCTGGCCGGCGAAGGCCGCATCGCCATGGATCAGCACCGGCATGACGTGACGGTAGGCATCCCCGCCCCGCCGGTCCTGGCGGGCCCGCGCTCGGCCTTCGACCACCGGGTCCACTGCCTCCAGATGCGATGGGTTGAACGCGAGGGACAGCAGGACCTCATCGCCCCGCACGGTGGTGTACACCGCGCTGTATCCGAGGTGGTACTTCACATCACCCGAGCCGGTCCACCCGTCTTCGACGCCCCCCTCAAACTCACTGACGATTGCCTGCACGGGCTTCTCGAGGATGTTCGCGAGCACATTGAGACGCCCTCGGTGGGCCATTCCAAGGATGGCCTCGTCCACGCCGCGTTTCCCGGCCGCCTCGAACAGGAAATCCAACAGCGGCACAAGGGTCTCCGCACCCTCAACGCTGAACCGCTTCGTCCCCGGAAAGCGGTTGTGCAGCAGCCGTTCGAAATTCTCGGCGTCTGCGAGGAGCCGCAGCGCATGGATTTCCTGTTCGCGGTCGAGGACATCGGTGTCCTGCAGGGTCTCGATGCGCTCCTGCAGCCAGCGCTTCTGGCTGATGTCGCCGATGTTCATGAACTCGACCCCGAACCCACTGCAGTAGGCCCGCTTGAGCCGGGTCACGATGTGGCGGGGCGTCGTGATCTCCGGGACCCCGTACAGGGGCCGTCCGGAGACCGGAACATCCAGGTCCGCCTCGGAGAGACCATAGAACCCCGGGTCGAGCTCCGGGTGCGGCGTGATGGTCTGGCGCCCGAGCGGGTCGATGCGCGCTTGCTTGTGCCCTCGGACCCTGTAGGCATTGATCAGCTGTGCGACCGCGGTCTGGCGACGGGCGGCTGCCATCGCATCGGCGGCATCCACCGGCGACACGCCCCCCGCGGTCGCGCTGCGGAAGATGGTGCCACGTGGGAAGTTGGGAACAGAGCCTGCGGAGAGGCTCCCGCCGTCGTCTGTTACTCCGAGCCCCGCGAACAGGGAGGACCATTCGGGCGGGACAGACACCGGATCGTGCCGCCATTGTGTGTAGAGCTGGTCGACATACGCAGCGTTGTCGCCTGTCAGCAGACTTGCAGGCAGCTCAGCGGTGGTGGCCATGTGGGTCGCTCCCGGCACCCGCGGTGTTCGCTTCGGG
>JAYYRS010000471.1:0-3912 GCA_036126975.1 Myxococcota bacterium | reverse complement strand
GCTGTCTCGGGGTACGACATCGGCACCATTGGCGGGCCGGTCTCACTGGATGTTCATGGCGACGCGCTCGCGATCGAGGGAGCGGTATCTCTCGAGGCATTCCGCTCTGACGGCGTCGAAGCGGTCCGGGCAGGCATCGGGCTGGACGTGGCCTGGGATCCCCGCACCGGGGTGACCGGGGCGATGGATGCGTCCGCCGAGGATGTCTCGGTCGCGAGTGGAACCGTACGGGTCGGCACTGTCGCCGGAACAGTGACGGGAGGCATGACGCCCGACCAGGTTGCGACGGCCAGCGCGGAGTTCGCGGTCGCGGGCATCCTGATCGGTCCTGCGGAGATGGAAGCAGAGGGCGGCTCCGTGGATTTGGTGATCACAGGGGACACCCTGGCGGTCGACTTCCACCTCTCCCAGGACGCTCGGTCCCTCGTCGCGGGTCGGGTGGTCGGGGATGTCGGAGTGCAGCAGTGGACGGCCGAGGAACTCGTGCTCGAACCGGTCGCAGACGAGCGCTTTGAAGCCGACCAGCCGCTTCGGTTGACGTTGGCAGACGGGGGTGTCCGGGGCCTCCGAGGACGGCTCTCCGGCCGGTCTGGCGCCCTGACCATCGAGGGCGACCTGGTGCCCAGGGGCTCGGGGCAGAGTGATTTCGAACTGAAGATCGAGGCGCTCGACCTCGCCGCTCTCGCGCGCATCCACGACGCATATGCGGCCCCGATCCCTGCTCTCCATCTGGATGGTGTCGAGGGGACGGTTGATCTGGGTCTCCAGCTGACGGGCAATTCGTCCCACGCGACGGAGCTGTCGCTCGCCATTGATGGGCTCTCACTCCCTCCGGCAGCGGGCTTCGCCATCAACGATGTCGACCTTGCGCTCTCGGTGCGCGGTGACCTCGATCGACCCGCAGTTGTGTTGCGTGCAGCCCATGATGGCTCCGTTCTCGCGGATGCCAGGGGCGAGATTCCCCTGGATTGGCAGAAGGGTGTTCCGACCCCGGATTGTGGGGCACCGGTTTCACTCGATGCGCTGCTGCCGCCGGGGCCGCTCGCACGGTTCCACGAGCGGCTGCCGGACATCCCTGCAGTGGACGCATTGGGCAGTGCCTCGCTCGCGGCCCATGGGGCGCTTTGCGATCCAGACATCAAGCTGGTCAGCACCTGGTCGGTTCCGGTGGGGCCCCAGGGGGAGCGGGTGCATGTCGAGTTGGATGTGGACCGGAGTGGAGGGACGGTTGCGTTGCGCGGTGCTCTCGAGGAGAGCCTCGCGCGTCAGATGACCGTCCAGGGCGAAGCCACATCGCCGGCTGCCGAGACCCTGCGCGCGCTGCTGGCGGGGGAGACCACGGTGGATCCTGCGCGTCCTGATTCCTGGTTGCGGGAGATAGACCTGCGCTTCACCCCCCATGGTGCGCCGCTTACACGCATCTCGCATTTCGCCGGCCTGGATGCTGCCATCCATGGACACCTTCTTGGAGAGCTGTCCCTGGTGGGACCGGTGATGCGGCCGTCCGTCACCGGTGCGCTGCATGTGGACGGCGGCCGGATCGGCCCGGTGCCCGTCAGCGAAGCCTTTCTGGCACTCCGGCCTGATGGCGGGGGTGGCCATCGGGTCGATGGCGGCGCTGGATTTGGCCGGAACGGTCAGCTCGGAAGCCTCCGGTTCGAGGGGGACGTGCCCGTCCATCTCGACCTGGGAGCGGATCCGGACATGCTCTGGGCGCGCCGGGGGCTCGCCGTCCGGGTCGATGGTGGAGGCATCCCCCTCTCGGTGCTCGAGGGCGTCTCTTCGGACATCGAATCCGCGGCAGGTCAACTCGAGGTGGGTGGATTCATCAGCGGTTCCCTGCAGGATCCTCTGGCCAACTTCGTCGTGGGAATCCGCGATGGAGAGTTCGCGCACCGTGGGCTCGGCGTCCGCTATTCGGACGTGGAGTTCGACCTGCGGGCGAACGGGCACAACCTCCAGCTGGCCCAGCTCAGCGTTCTCACGAGCGAGCGCGAGGCGAGGAAGGTTGGTCGTCGCGTGATCGGCCCCACGCCCGGTCGACTGCGTGCAGCCGGCAGCGCCATGCTGGGGCAGGGCGGGCCCGAGGCCATCGATCTCGAACTCGACGCGGAGGGGTTCTGGGCGGCGAACCACGCGAAGGCGAGGCTCCGGACCGACGGGAAGCTGCACGTCACAGGCGACTGGCCGACCCTCTCGATCACGGGCGATCTCGAACTGTTGGAGGGCATGCTCAGCCTCGATGAGCGGGTCTTCATGGACGGAGGGGACCTTGCGCTCGATCCGCGCATCACGGTCATTCGTCCGCGGGGTCGGGGAGGGAAGGCTGTCGAAGCCGAGACATCTGCGCTGGCCGGACTGGACCTGGACCTGCATCTCGACCTCCATCGGGGACTCCGCCTGTTGGCGGCAGTACCGATGGACGACAGCATGGGCGGTGAACTCACCGCGCTCTCGACGGTCCGCATGGATGCAGAGCTCGCGAGTCCGGACCTCCGCGTTCTCACGAAGAATGGCGAACTGGTGCTCAACGGCCAGGTCGAGGTGCCACAAGGCCAGCTGACCCTCCTTGGCACCACATTCGAAATGTCGGCGGCCGCCGACAATGCGCTGAACTTCATCAGCGACGACTACCTCGAGCCGAGTCTCGACATCACAGCGGAGAAGGTGACACGCGCCTACGGAACGGTTGAAGCCCACGTCACGGGTTCCCCCAGCGTGCCGGTGGTGCGGTTCGAGAATGCACAGCATCCCGACGAGACGGACATCATGTCCATCCTGCTTTTCGGGAAGCCTGCCGCGGAGCTGTCGGATTCGGAGGGGCAGACACGCGCGGGGATGTTGTCCGCTGCCATTGGCATGATGGCGCGAAACTCCTTGAACCTTGCGCTCGGCGGGGGCACGCTCCGCACGGAGGTCGACTTCGACGAGGACTCGTTCCGCGTGGGGCGCCCCCACAGCGACCGGGTCTTTGCGAGCTTCGAGCTCCTGGCGCAGACAGAGCAGGATGATGGGACCTTCGAGGTCACGCTCGAATGGCTGATCTCCCGTCGGTTGTATGCGGAGGTGGCTGGCGGAGATGGTGGCAACTCGGCAGACTTGTTCTGGCGATGGAGATTCTGATGCGCGAGCGGTTGTTTCAGCCTGTCGACCTGGCGCCGATCGCCGCGTTCCGCGTGCTGTTCGGCCTCGTCATGGCGTGGGAGGCGAGCCGGTACCTGATGTATGGGTGGGTGGACGACTACTGGGTGGAGCCGGACTGGCACTTCACCTACCCGGGCTTCGACTGGGTGGTGCCCCTGTCGGGACCGATGCTGAAGGGCCTCCTGGGGGTGATGTTCGTACTGGGGCTCATGGTCGCAGCGGGCGTCTTCTCGCGGGTCGCCGTGCTCCTCGTCGGTCTGGGATGGACGTATTTCTTCCTCCTCGACCAGATGACGTACCTGAACCACATGTACCTGATCTGCATCCTTTGCGGCCTCATGGCGGTGTCGCCAGCCCATCGCACGTTTGCGCTTCAAGCGTGGCGAAGTCCCCGGGAGGTGGGCGCCGGACCGAGGTGGAGTGCGCAGCTCGTTCGGAACTATGTCGCGCTGGTGTACTTCTTTGCCGGCGTAGCGAAGGTGAACCTGGACTGGCTGCGCGCGCAGCCGATGACCATGTGGATGGAACGGCGCAGGGATCTGCCGTTGGTGGGCGAGTTGCTCGCCCACGACACCACGGCGTGGCTCCTGAGCTACGGCGGGCTCGCCTTCGACCTCCTCGTCGGGCCGATGTTGATCTTCCGTCGGACCCGGCCGTGGATCCTTCCGTTCGTGATCGCCTTCCATCTGACGAACGCTGTCGTCTTCTCCATCGGGGTCTTCCCCTGGATGATGCTGGGCGCATGTGTGCTCTTCCTCGAGCCGGAGA
>JAYYRS010000470.1:0-3061 GCA_036126975.1 Myxococcota bacterium | reverse complement strand
CTCCTTGTCGCCAACATCGCGTGGTCTCCCGACGCCGGGGACCCCGCGCCCGCGATTGCGGAGCGGCTCGGCCTTCCTCCCGCTGCGATCGGAGAGACCAAGCTCCTCAAGCGCTCGGTGGATGGGCGGATGCGGCCGCCGAGATGGCAGGCGAACTACCGGGTTGCGCTCGTCGATGAACGGGATGAAGCCGCGGTCATGGAACGGGCGCCTCACGGTGTGCGGCGGTACACCGAGCGGGACATTGCCCGCTACCGTGCGCAGGATCCCCAGCCGGTCGCTCGGCAGCCGTGGGCTTCCGGCGTGCGACCCATTGTCGTCGGAGCGGGCCCGGCTGGGCTGTTCGCGGCCTTGCGCCTGGCGGAGGCCGGGGCCCCCGCTGTCCTGCTGGAGCGGGGCGGTCCGGTCGAGGAGCGACACAAGGCGGTTCGGCGGTTCTGGCGCCACGGCGAACTCGATGCGGACACCAATGTGGTGTTCGGCGAGGGAGGCGCTGGCGCGTTCTCCGACGGCAAGATCTACACGCGTCGCCGGGACGGAGACCTCGGCTACGTGTTCCGCCGGCTGGTCGACATGGGTGCGGATCCGGAAATCCTCGAGGAGGGGTGGGCCCATCTGGGAACCGATCGCATCCGTGCGATCCTGCCACGACTGCGGTCGCGGCTCCGCGAACTCGGAGTCGAGGTCCGGTTCCATGCCGCAGTCTCGAGCTTCATCGTGGAGGGTGGACGGTGCGTCGGGGTCGGTCTGAACACCGGCGACGTCCTCCGCGGCGGACCCGTCATCGTCGCGACCGGTCATTCCGCGCGGGACGTCTGGCAGGCGATGCTGGACGCAGGGGCTGCCGCCGAGGTCCGTCCGATCCATGTGGGTGCGCGCGTCGAGCATCCCCAGCGACTCGTGGATGAGGCCCGATACGGAGGGCCGCGCGGGGAGCTTCCGCCGGCGTCGTATCGGCTGACTTCCCGCCCGCGCGGGCGGTCTCCCGCACGGCCGGCGCATACCTTCTGCATGTGCCCAGGGGGCACGGTGGTCTCCGCGACGAACCACGCGGAGCGCGTCGTGGTGAACGGGATGTCGTACTCAAAGCGGCAGGCCTTCTGGGCGAACAGTGCGGTCATCGTCCAGGTCCAGCCCGAGGACTACCCGGGCAAGGACCCGCTCGCGGGCGCGCGGTTCCAGGACGCGATCGAGCAGCGCGCGTTTGCGCTCGGCGGGGGCGCCTACCGGGCGCCCGGTCAACGTGTAAGCGACCTTCTCGCCGGGCGAGGGAGCACGGATCTCCCCCGGACGTCCTACACCCGCGGCGTCACCCCGACCGACCTCCGCGAGGTCCTGCCCGCCCCGCTCATCGGTGGCCTCGTCGCCGCCATCCGCCACTTTGATCAGCGGATTCCCGGATTCGCCGGCCATGATGGCGTGCTCATCGCGCCCGAGACACGGACGACGGCGCCCCTCCGCTTCCTCCGCAATGAGGGCCGCGTCTCGACGACGGTCGCAGACCTGCTGCCGGTGGGAGAAGGCGCCGGGTACGCCGGCGGGATCGTCAGCGCGGCCCTCGATGGCTACCGAGCCGCGCTGTCGCTGGTCGAGCAGCATGCGCCCCGACGGGCCTGAGCCACGCGCCCCGACCGGGTCGTAGCGGCTATCGGAAGATCGCCTCGAGTCCCGACTTGGTCAGCTTCAGGACGGCTCGGGTTTCGCCCCCGGACTCCCGACCGGGACAGTCCGTGCTTTCGCGCGTCCAGGTCACCGTGGCCTCGGTTGCCGACGTGGCCGGGTCCATCGTCCATCTGCCACGTTCCTCGCACTCCATTCGCTCGTCGGCGATCTCGACATAGCCCTCGGCGGACCAGGTGTTGTCCCCTGCGAACTGCATCCGGGTGTATTCGAACTTCGCGCCGCCACCGTCCGACGGGCTGAAGTCCTTGATCTCGGTCTCGATCAGCTTCTGGGCGTACTTCTTCGAGTTTCCATCTGCAGGGACATCCGGCGTCGCCGCAGCGGCCGCCGCCGACGCACCATCGTCCTTGGATTTCTTCTTCTTCTTGGCGAGTGCCGGGCCGGACAGGGCGATGGAGGCGCCCAGCAGCAGCAGGGCGCGAGATGCGGAACGGGTCATGAGGCCTCCAGGGACGAGCGGCTCCGATGGTACCGCCTGGGGGCGGACGCGGGGAGGACAACCCCGCTGCGCGCAGCTTGTTCCCCCCCTGAGGGTTACCCGCTCCCGTCATTGGAGGCGTTCGTGACCCGCTTGCGCCGCAATCTGCCAGCCGTGCTGGGCGTGTTCTGTGTCTACGCGGCGCTTGCGATCGCGCTGACGTGGCCGGCGGCACTTCCGGGACAGGGCATCGTTCCGGGTGCAGAGCGGACCGACGTCTACAACTCCCTCTGGTCCCTCTGGTGGTTCCAGGACGCCATCTGGCGTGGCGATGTGCCGTATCTGACCCGGCTGCTCGACCATCCCGATGGCGGGACCCTCCTGGTCGCGGATCTGCCGGCCGCGTTCTGGGGGCTTGTGCTCGTGCCGGCCCTGGGCCTCCCTGGGGCCTACACCGCGCTGGCGATCGGGCGGCTCGCACTGGGCGGTGCGGCCGCGCACGGCCTCGCGCAGGACTGGCTCGGCGATGCTCGGGCCGCGTGGGTCGCTGGCGTGGCGTTCGAGACGGCCCCCGTGGTCCTGTCCGGCGTGCACAACGGCACGTCCGAGGCATTTGCGGTCGCGCCCGTCGCATTGGTCGCCTGGGCAGCCCTTCGGCTGTCGCGGGGAGGCGGCTGGGCGCGCATACTGGAGCTCGGCGCAGCGCTGCTGCTGGCGGCGCTCGCCAGCTGGTACGCGGCGGTCGTGGGGTTTCTCTTCGCCTTTGCGATGCTCGCCCTCGGTCGTGGCGCCCAGACCTGGACGCGCCGGCTCGCCGGCCTCGCGTTGGGGCTTGTCCTGGTCCTTCCCTGGGCTGTTGCGTCCCATTCCGCGGCGACCGGACCGGACAATCTCGTCGGTATCAAGCACGCCCGAGAGCTCGGGGGCGTGCGGCGAACGACGGGCGCCGCGGACCCCCGG
>JAYYRS010000469.1:0-4018 GCA_036126975.1 Myxococcota bacterium | reverse complement strand
TGCCGCTCGACCACTGCTCATACACCATGTTCTCCGTTCCCTGACCCAGACCCAACGCGTTGTCGGTCCAGCCGTCGTCTGACAGGTCGTACGCAGTGTCGGTCGTGCCATCGCCACAGCTCACGCCCACGATGCCGTCGGGAATGTTGCTCGACTCATGCGACATGTGGACGACCCCATCCTCGTGGAACACCACGGTCGCGGTGACGGTCTGGGGCCCACGGCTGTACTGGCATACATCCCGGTAGTACACCCCCACGGCGTCGCCGTGGTCATACCAGTAGACCGTGCCGCAGCCGCCTCCGGAGGCCGGCCGGAGGTCGTCCCACATGGCAGCCGCGCCGGTGTGGCTCGCGAAGGCCGAGGGGGACTCGGCGTAGGACGTGGTGCCGGAGCTGAAGGTGATGAGGCCATTGCTCGAGATGTTGAGGCTCGTGTACGTGGTTCCACAGAAGTCGATGCTGGCGCTCGAAAAGGAGACCGTGTCGTAGCTGTCGTCCGAGAGCGAAAGGGACGTCGGAGAATCGGTATCGGCGGTGTCGATATCGCCATCGCAGTCGTTGTCGACGCCGTCGGATATATCTTCCCATTGGTAGGGATGAACCATGTTGTCCGTGTCGTCGCAGTCATCGCCGCCGACGCTGGTTGCGGCGAAGCCGTCCCGGTCGACATCGATGAGGTCGGCTCCATCGCAGTCGTCGTCGATGCCGTCGTAGGGCACTTCTGGTTCAATGCCAGTGCTTGTCGGATCGGTATCGTCGCAGTCATCGGCAGTCAGTACGCCGTCGCAGTCGCCGTCATCGGCCACAACCGTGCTGCTCGCGTCGCCGTCGTCGCAGTCGTCCGCAGTCAGCACGCCGTCGCAGTCAACATCATCGGCTTTAGCGAGCAGGCTCGGGTCGCCGTCGTCGCAGTCGGCTGCGGTCAACACGCCGTCGCAATCAGCGTCGTACGCCTCCGCGCGCAGGCTCGCGTCGCCGTCGTCGCAGTCGGCTGCGGTCAAGACACCGTCGCAGTCGCCGTCGTCGGCCACGACCGTGCTGCTTGCGTCGCTGTCGTCGCAGTCGTCCGCGGCCAGAACTCCGTCGCAGTCAAAGTCGACGGCCTTGTCGCCAAGATCCCTGTCATTGTCGTCGCAATCGTAGATCTTCAAGACGCCATCGCAGTCCGCATCAGCATCTGCGGCGAGGAGAACTGCGTCTCCATCGTCGCAGTCATCGATCGCCAGCACGCCATCGCCGTCCGCATCCTCGAACAGCGCATTCGTCGCATCCGTCTGGATGCACCCGCTCAGGACGAGCACGCCGAGCATTGGAACCATCGAACCCTGGTACCGCCTCATCCCTCACCTCCGCTCGCGGACTGCTGGGTACTCGCGACATGCGGCACCTTCCGGGCCGCCTCGAACGCGTCCAGATGCGCCTTGTGCGTCTTCGCTCTACCCACGCTCCGCCACGTCAGCGTGGCAGTGACCCCCGTCCCGGCGAGCCCTGTCCACAGGCCGATGTTCGCCAGCCGATCCCGCGCCGCGGTCTGCTCCACCAGGTCAGCATAGGCATCCGCGTCATCTGAATCGTCCAGCCCCTGGGCCTCAGAAGCAGACGCCCGTGCCGCGGCGACGGAGAGCCCGGCGATGCCTGCGAACAGGACCGTGGCGCCGGCGCTGGCCCAGGACATCCCTCGCACCCGACGCCACGCCGCCTCCGAGCTTGCGATGCGACCGTGGGCCACGACTGCGGGGACCGCGGCGGGGTCGAGGGCGATGCTGCGCAGCTCCCCGGGGCGAACGCCCGGCACAGCGATCAGGAACGATGCATCATCTCTCCCGCTGCCATCCACGGACGCCGCCAAGACGACATCTTCCGGGGCGGAGCTCGGGTCGAGGAGCCACCGCTGCGGTTCCGCCCAGCGGTCGCTGGAGACCTCCACCGCCCGAGGAAGAGGCAGTGTGGAGGCTCCGGCTGGAATGTCGAACGACCCCGAGGCGTCCAGTTCCCAATCGACCCTCCAATGCGTGATGCCCGCGCTCCCCGGGAGCGATTCCCCCGACGCGGGGTGCACCTCGAGCCCATTCGGCAGCCGGATCGTCATGGGCAGGGCCGCGTCCAGCGCACCCACTGCCAAGGTGGCGGGTTCGAGGCGTCGTGGCGCGACGTCGACTTCAACCGATGCCCCTGGGACGGGATCGAGGTCCTGCTCGAACAGCCCGGTTGTGGGACCGCCGGGTTCCACAGACAGGGTCCATCCGGAAAACCGCGTGGACACCAACCCTATCCAGGCATCGTCGTCTCGACGCTGCAGGGATACGGGTTCGGTGCCGTCCGCGGACACCACCACCGCGGCGACTGCCGGATCTCCCACCGGACGCACCACGACCTCGCTCAACGAGACCGCCATCGGCAGTTCGACGGCACCGCGGCGTCCGCCCTGAACCACGACCGACTGGACCGCCGCAGAGATGTCTGCGTCCGGATGGTCCGCCCGGAGTTCCAGCGGCCCAGCCGCTGACCTCACAGACCACGTGAGCGGTCCCGTGCGTTCGACCCGCGCATTCGCGGCGGTGAGCTGCAGACCATCCGCGATGCGCTTGGTCGGAACGAACGCCGGCGCCGCCACGGTGACGCGGGTCACGCCGGTCTTGCGCAGGAGTTCCTTCTCGAGCGCGGCGCGCGCAGCGGCCGCTCCCCCGAGCGCAGCATGCTGCTCCAGCTCCTGATAAGCGGCCATCGGCTCCCCAGAGCAGAGAAACGCCTCCGCAAGCGCGAGCGCGGGACGCGGTTCCTGCGGCCAGGACGTTCGCAACCGCGAAGACAGGCGCCGCAGCCTGCCGCAGTCCTGCGATTGGCGTGTGTGCTCGAGGACCGAAGCATCCAGGGAATCCGCGAAGGATTCAGCATGGGCTGCCCGGCCAGCAGTCAGGAGAACGAGTGACAGCCCTGCCAAACAGGGAACAACCGGCTTCATCACACGCCCCCTACTGGCGCCGCGGTGGGACGTAGATTCCCAGCCCCAGGGCAAAGTACCCGTAGCGACCGTACTGCGTGCCGCGCCCGAGACCGGTCTGGACGAATGGACCAACGGTCCCATGGACGGCCAGCACTGTTCCCGCCTCGGCGTAGGCACCCAGGTACGAGTCGAGACCGACCAGGCCTTGTCCGGAGAACTCGACGGTGATGTCTCCCTTGGACGCAGCCGTGAACCGCGGTCCGATGCCGAGCCCCAGCCCCTCGCCTACGCTCAGACGACCGGCAAAGCGCGCATTGCCGCCTGCCGTGACGCCCAGCTGGCCGTGATTGCCGCCGGCGTAGCGATGGAAGCCCGGCTCGATGGAGACCTGCCGCGGCCACGCGGGCGTCTGCTTCTTCACGACGGACTCGACGCGGGCCGGTCTTACGACGTAGCCCGCGGAGTCCACACACAGGTCCTCGCCGCCGCTCCGCAACGTGAAGGAAACCATCCCGGACCGGGCTCCTGCAGGAGTCATGGTCGCCGTGAACGACCCATCATCATTGAGCGCAGCGTCCATCGCTCCGCCGACGGAGTCGCGGAGAACCAGCTCAGCCCCGTCTGGCGCATTCGCGACCATTCCGCGGATGGTCAACGTCTGGCCGACGCGGCTGGTCTGGGGGGCGACGGAGATGTCGCACTCCACCGGGGGCGGTGTCGGATCCCACTCGACCGGCAGGGCGATGTAGTGGCGGAGCCGATACTCACTGCCCTGCCGGGCGCTCCGGCCCGCACCGGGGCTCGTCCGTAAGGTCGTCGCAGTGGCCTCGAGGGCGGCCATCAACGCGTCGGCATCATCGACCGAGACCTGGAAGCCATCCACCGTGACCAGCGGCAGCCCGCCGTTGGCAGCGCCGCCCCGGGACACCACGGGAGACACGGTGACGTGATCGGCGAGGACGGCCTCGACCTTCCGCCGGTCGACCACCGCAGTGGCCGCCTGCCCCACGGAGCCCCCGGCTGTCGACGACGACCTGGCACCCGGCCTGCCTGTCTCGATCACGGAGTCCAC
>JAYYRS010000468.1:0-2893 GCA_036126975.1 Myxococcota bacterium | reverse complement strand
TCCGGGTGGCGGCGGACCCGGAAGGCGCACTGGTCCACCTCGCCCAGATCTGCGCGCAGGACCCCGGCCTCACGCTCGAACTGCTGCGGGTGTCGAACGCAGCGCGGTATTCCCCCAGCCAGACGATCCGGTCCGTCCCCCAGGCCGTGGTGCAGCTCGGCGCCCGGGCCGTCCGCAACCACGCCCTCGCCTACGCGCTGCGGACGGCAACGGCCCGTCGACCCACCGGTGGGTTCGATGCCCGTCGATTCTGGGAAGACAGCCTCCGACGCGCGTGCGCAGCCCGGATCATCGCCGCCGCACTCGAAGACCCTGACCCCCATGAAGCGTTCGCGGTGGGCATCTGCCAGGACCTGGGAACGCTCCTCCTCGCCATCCAACGCCCCGAGCTCGGCGAAGCCCTCGACGAACTCCGTGGGCGACCGGGCGACGCCCGGCGGCGGGCCGAGCGGGTCCTTTGCGGTCGAGACCACACACAGGTGCTCGCGGCATCGGACTTCATGGAGATGCTTCCCGAAGAAATGCGGCAGGCGATCGTGCTCCACCACTGTCCCCCAACCGGGCCGCAGCGGGGTGCCGTCCTCGCGCGCATCGCATGGGCGGCGGACCATCTCGCCGACGTCGCACAGGCGATGCCGAAGGCGATGGTTCTCCAGCGCGCAGAAGGCGCCCTGGCCGCTGTGGGCCTCGCCGAGCGGCTCCCCGAACTCTACAAGGCGCTGCGGACCGATATGTCGGCGAATGCGGCCGACCTCGCGATCCCCGTGGCAGAGCAGCCGACCCTGCAGCAGGTCCAGGCGCAGGCCCAGCGCGCCATGCAGGCCATTGCCCAGGAGCAGGCAGGCTGGCGACGTCCAGCCCGCCGGTCCGAGCCTGGCCGCCCGGCGGGGATCCTGGCCATCAAGGACCCCCTGACTGCGCTCGACAACCGCAAGGCCTTCGAACGCCAGGCCGAGGCCGCCGTGAGCGCGGCGCTCGCCGAGGGCCGCAGCATTGCGCTCGGCATCGTCGACGTCGACCACCTCTCTCAGATCAACGCCGGACACGGACAGGACGCAGGCGACGCGGTCCTCCAGGGCGTCGCCCGAAGACTCGCGGGGATCGTCCGGGACAAGGACGCGATTGGTCGGATCGGCGGCGAGCAGTTCGGTGTGCTGCTGGTGGACGCCGGTCCGACGACGACCCGTGTGCTCATGGAGCGGATGCGGGTGGCGGTGCGACAGAGCGCGGTCGAAACGCCCGCTGGTCGGGTGGATGTGCGTGTCAGCCTGGGCGTCGCGGTGTTCGAACCGGGCGACGAGCCGAGGAGCCCGCTCGAGCTCCTGGACCTCGCTGACCGGGCGCTCCGTCGCGCGAAACGACAGGGCAGGGACCGAGCCTGCTACCTGGATGTCCGGTCGGCTCGGCGTGCCGCCGGCTGACCCCCGTGTACGGGGTCTAGCCCACGAGCGTCGCGATGGCGGGTGCTCGGAGCGTGGTGGCGGGCCCGGCTGGCGTGCGGACGGTGCGCGCGAGCCCCGCCATCACGAGGGGCTCGTCCACCTCCGACGCCACGGACTGTGGCTCCCCGGACAGGAGGTCGTGCAGCCGGTCGGAGAGGTGATCATGCGCAGCGACGATGTCGACTGCCCCTCTCATTTCGTCCCCGAGGGTCCCAAGCGCGGCAACCAGGTCTTCCGCGCGAGATGGCAAGCCGCCCTGCGTCCGCGCCGCGGCACCGACCTGCTCGACCGCTGCCGGGACGCCACCCGTGAACTGCGCGACGCGCTCCAGATGCCGCAGCGGAAGCGGTCCCGCACGCCCCACGATGGCCGCGGCCGCCTCGGCCTCCCCGTAGTCCGCGAGGTCGATTCGCGGCGCGTCACCGATGTGCAGCCATGGAGCAGCCGTCGTCCCCGCGAGGAGAAGCGTTGCCCGCCGCGCGCCAGCATGTCGCTCCGCATACTCCCGCCACGCCATGGTGAGGTCTTCGAGGATCTCGACCGGCAGGTGTTCGGCGCCATGGGCGAGGAGTGCGACGCGGTGCGGTGCGCTCCGATGCGCCTCCTCCAGCGCCTGCTCCAGCGCCCACTGGAATCCGCGCCGGTCCGCGATGCCTGTCGGCGCGCGTGGCACCCAGCCTCGCTGACCCAGCTGGCTGAGGAGGTGATGAACGAACTGCCAGCACTCACCCACGGGGCGCCCCTGCAGAGGCTCGAAGCCGACCGTCCGACAGCCGACCGCTGGCTCTCCGACCGCAAGATCGAGTGCGAGGTCCTCCATGAACCGCCCGACCCCTCCCCATCTGGGTGTGAACACGACGACGGGCTCCATGCGGCGCAGGTGGGCACGCGCCTTCCGTGCGGTCCGACCGCGAAGGGCCGTCTCGAGGAAGCACTGCTCAGGGTCGAAGCGCGGCGCCTCCGCCACCTGACCCTGCTGGATCCGCCGAGCGATTCGGGACATCCACCACCTCCGCAGGCACGACCCGGGGTGGACGCGGGCCGACCAGACGGCGAAGAAGACGGATAGAGCCCTCCTCACCCAACGGCTTCGAGCCTACGGCGAAAGACTGGTCATGTCAACCGTACCCCTCAGGCAATACCTGAGGTGCAACCCCTCCGAGAACCGATGAGCGCGACCCGCGACCGGGCCCTGCGGGTGCCCAACGCCAACAACCCCCGCGTGCTGATCCGGATGGTCGGTCTCGTCGCGGCCGGGGTCCGACGGCCGACCGCGCTCGCCGAGGTGCTCGACGTCGAGCTGCGGACCGTTCACTACTACACCCAGGCCGGCGAGTGGCTCGGCCTCATCAGCACCGACGGAGACGTCCATCTCACGTCGCACGGCATCGACCTCGCGTTCGCGGATCCGAACCAGCGACTCCGACGATACGCGGCTGCGGTCTGGCGGA